>NZ_JACGWF010000086.1:0-17410 GCF_014077595.1 Colwellia sp. 6M3
GTAATACATCGTTATAAATTCATTAAAAGTGAGCACGCAAGGAGCATAAATGATGTAGATAATAAGGGGGATTATAATGATAAATTTATAGGTAATTTTGAATGTTTTTTACAAAATTCTACCTGAGTTTTGATTGGTATTTGAGTGAATTTATTGAAATAAATAGTAGAGAAATAAGTGAATGAATTAATAATAAAGTGATTTTTTAATACTTATTAATGGTACTTCTACCAGTAATTTTCAAAACTAAAATGTCCTGGTGAACGTCTTAAATGTTTTTCAAATCCTAACTCAATTAAAACATCTCTAGTATCGTGAACCATCGCTGGGTTACCGCATAAATAGAAAAAACTATTTTGCTTGTTTGGTGATATCTTAACGGTATTCATAAGGCTACTATCTTTTAATAATTGCGGAATTCTTCCTGACATTATTCCGGGGTGTTGCTCGCGAGAAACAATCGGTAAATATAATAATTTACCGTTATATTGGTGCAAGAGTTTTTCGATTAAAGCTTGATAAACGAGTTCTTGTTTAGTTCTAACAGCGTGCACTAATATTATTTTTTCAAACCTTTGTTGTGTTTCACTTTCTCCTAGTATTGATAAAAAAGGTCCAATAGCTGTGCCTGTTGAAAGTAACCATAAATTGGTAGCGTTTGTAGGGATTTCAGCCAGCGTCATGAAACCGCTAGGTTTGTCCCCAACATAAATATCGTCACCTATATTTACTTTTGCAAGTTTTGGACTTAAGCCCCCATTGGGCACATCAATAATGAGAAACTCCATACATTGTCGACCAAGCGCATGATTTGGAGAATTAACGAAAGAATACGCACGCCTGAGCCACTCGCCATTTTCATCTTGAAGGGCTAGTTTAGTAAATTGGCCAGCTACGTAAGGACCAATGTCGGCCTTAACCGTGATAGAAAATTCATTATCAGTCCATTGCTTATAATTTGTTACTTCACCCTTAACAAAGCCATTTAGCGTTAACATGTTGGAGACCTTAATATTTTAAATAACGACATTTATATGGTTAACTATAGAACTAGTGCATTATTTTACATAACATTTTTACAAATTAAGGAGATTCTGTTGAAGGTTTATGGCGATAGTCAATCAGGTAACTGTTATAAGGTACAACTCACGTGTGCTTTATTAGATATTAAACACCAATGGCAACCTATAAATATTCTCAAAGGTGAGAATAGTACCCCAAGTTTTCTTAATAAAAGTAAAAGTGGGAAAATTCCTTTGTTAGAGTTAGATGATGGCCGATGTTTAATAGAGTCCAATGCCATCATTAATTATTTAGCACACGGGAGTTCATTATTACCGACTGATCCTTTCTTATTAGCACAAGTGCAACAATGGCAATTTTTTGAACAATATAGTCACGAGCCTTATATTGCAGTTGCACGTTTTATAGAAAAGTATCTCGGCTTGCCAGACAACAGACGCAAAGAATATCTATCTAAGCAAGATGGGGGCTACAAAGCCTTAACAGTTATGGAGCGTCAACTAGAGAGCACTCAATATTTAATTGGCGATCATCTCTCGACAGCTGATATATCATTATTTGCTTACACGCATGTTGCGAATGAAGGGGGCTTTGATTTAACCAGCTTTCCTGCAATTAATGCTTGGCTTGCTAGGGTTAAGCAACAAGACGGTTTTATATCAATGGAAAATGTTAATTAGTCGAAAGGGGTCTGCCACTTTTATCATATAACTTATCAATTCACCCAATAGGCCATTGGCTTATTCAATAGCCTATTGGTTGATATTTAAAGCTTATTCTTCGTTACGTTATTCAGATTTATCTCATAAATATTTCTACCAATACCATGAAATTCTTCATCGGTAAAAATAATGGTTTCTTCATCTACAAAGGTAATCGCTTCTTTTTGAGTAACTATGCCTAAATCAATGCGATATTTATCACCCGAAAAAAAGTCATCTCCTTGCCAGTTTTCGAACAACCAAATGCGTTGTGAGTCTAACAGCGCTAATCTTTTCTTGTTTGGGCTTAATGCAGCGGAAGTGATCCAACAAAGCTTTATTGCCAGCGTACATGTTTTAAATTTACTTATTTTTTTTGCATCATAATTAGCCGCATGATCACCAATTTTATACAAGTTGGTTATGCCATTAAAAGGCACCATGCGATTTTTAGTAAAAAGATATAAATGTCTTTTATAAAATACGAAAGCTTCAACATCAAATTCCATTTCACTGGGCTTTGGCGGGAAATTAACATGTTCAGGGTATTTGAATTTTATAATTTCAGCTTCTGTTACATCACCTTTAATATCGATAGGATTTTCAATTTTATAAATTGTTAACCATTTTCGTAGATTATCATTATTGCCAAAATCGCCTAAAAAGAAGTGACCAAAATCATCTTGTGTCATATCTTCCCAATCAATATTTTTAGCATTAGTTACGGTAATAGTTTTTTCAATGCTGCCTTTATTGTTAATCTGGTATAACTTCGCATCATCTCCGCCATCGTTGATTGCCCAAAGATTTCTACTTTTATCAAACTCTATACCCGATATTTCTTTAAGTTGAGGATCTATCGTTGCAGACTTATTCTTATACAGTTTATAGCTATTGGTCGCTATTATTATGACAACTGCAATGGCACTTCCGGTGAAAAATCCGGCGAGTGTTTTTTTCATAATTTTAAAGCCATAAAATTTAACGATTTAATTTGCGCGAAGCATAACAGGGAACTGAAAAAATTACTGTTTGATTTTGTAAATAAATAATTTAGCTAGCAATGATACTCAGCTATATAGTTGATTGTAGAGTGTGTTTCATACTCAGTGGTGGCTATTAAATGAGCTATTTTAGCCGATATTGTATATGCTTATAAAAGGATAAGTTATAGATTTATTTGGGGTACATATGAAAATATCACTTAAATACTCGATTATAGTTATAATTGTTTTGTGTTTATCTGCTTGCCAGTCCACCCAATTATATCAAAGTAATTCCGCTGAAAACCTGCGCATGCAAGTTAATGAAGACAATCAATTTAAAGGTTTTAAATTGATTCCTATTGAAACTGAAAATGATATTTTTGCCTTAAGTGGAGAGATGAAACTCATGGCAAAAAATATTAGCTTACTGCGTGATCCACACACAAAAGCCACTCAGTTGATCAAACAATTTTTTAGTCCTGAAAATATCAATTTAGCTTATAAGTCAGGTGCTAATGTAATCGCTGCCCAGGCATTTAGAAATAAAGAAGCTAATTGCTTATCTTTAACCATAATGGCCTATGCTATCGCCAAAGAAGCAAAGTTAAACGTTGCATTTCAAAGTATTGATGTGCCTGAATATTGGGTACGCAATGGTGAGGCTAGCATGCTAACAGGGCATATAAACTTATCGGTATTACAACCAAAGTCACCTAATACCTTATTGTATTTTGACAGAAAAAATATTGAAATTGATTTTGACCCTTATGTTAAGAAAAAGGTATTCCCTAAACACCAAATTAATAAAAACACTGTTGTTTCCATGTTTTACAATAATAAAGGTGCAACAGCACTCATAAACGGTCATTACTTATTAGCTTATGCCTATCTAAAACAAGCAATTACAATTGATCCTAAGTTTTCCTCTGCTTGGGGTAACTTAGGTATTCTTTACCGATTAAACGGCTTAGAAGAAAGTGCAATGGCAACCTACCGACATGCCATTTATTTAAATTCTAATAATTTAACGGCAATGGAGAATTTAAGTAAACTTTTACACAATAATGGTGCATATGAAGAAGCTAAGTTAATCGACATTCATATCATGCGTAAACGAGCTGTGAATCCTTACTACTATGCATTACTTGGAGATGAAAAGTTTCATAAAGGTTATTACCAGCAGGCAATAAATCACTATAAAAAAGCGATAAGGCTTAATAGTACAATCCACGAGTTCTATTTCGGCTTAGCTAAAGTACATTATATGCTTGATGATAAGGTAAAGGCTCAAATGTATATCAAAAAGGCGATTGCTAAAAATAAAGTGCCACAACTTGATAAACAATATCTCGTAAAACTTAATATATTAAAACAAGCATATTAATGTTGGATAAGTTCGAATTAATAGTGCTTAAAATTTATGGGCTTTGTGATTGTTAAATGAGCTGTTAAATATAAAATATTTAACAGGGCTACTCAGGATAAAAAAAAGCGTTATAATGTTCATAGTTAACATTAATTAAAAGAGGCTAACTCATCAATGGAAAAGCGATTTATAACGGCGCAAGAGTTACTTGAAGATTCGTTTCGTGTTGCAGCGAAAGTTTTCGAAGACGGTTTTAGACCACAGTTTATTGTAGGTATTTGGCGTGGCGGTGCACCAATTGGTATCGCAGTTCAAGAGTATTTTGACTTTAAAAAAGTTGAAACTGATCACATAGCAGTGCGAACGTCTTCATATTATGGCATTAATCAGCAAAGCAAAGAGATCAAAGTTCACGGTTTACATTATATTATTGAAAATGCGAATGCTGATGACGGGTTGTTAATTGTTGATGATGTTTTTGACTCTGGTCGCAGTATTGAAGCGTTAATAACACAAATGAAAAAGCTAACGCGTAATAACATGCCAAAAGATGTCAGAATTGCTTGTCCTTGGTATAAACCAACAAATTCTAAAGTAGACTTAGTACCGGATTATTATGTGCACGAATCAAAGGACTGGTTGGTATTCCCACATGAGTTATCTGGTTTAACACCTGACGAAATTACAAACGGTAAAAAAGATTTAGTCAATATATTAGATTTATTTGTAGAGAAATAAAACAAGACAACTGCAATACAATAACTAATGTAAGAGCACTCTTATATTAGTTATTTTCCTCGTTTATTTTAACACTTCAATATTGCTCACTTGTAAAAAAGTAATGAATAAATTAAGTTAGATTTTATAAGGTTAATTTAATTTAGGTTTTACTAGTGTATTTAAAAATTAGTTTATTAGTTTGTTGTTTAACATCATCAGTTAGTTTTGCTAAAACGCCTTTAGTACTATTATCAATTGACGGATTTGCTCAACGTTATATATCGCAATATCACCCACAAACATTAATAAAACTTATTGAGCAGGGAACCAGTGCAAAAGCGCTTTTACCCGTTTATCCAAGTAAAACCTTTCCTAACCATTTAAGTATTATAACCGGACGTTATCCGATTAATCATGGCATTGTTCATAACAATTTTTATCATCGAAAAATTGATAAGGCTTACAATTTGGGTGATGGTAAAAACGATACCCGTTGGTTAAGTGCTGATCCGCTATGGCATATTAATGAAATGCAGGGCAATAAATCAGCGGTTTATTTTTGGCCTGAGTCAGAAACACCCATAAATAATAAAACAGCCAGCTATTATTATCCCTATAAACATTTTACCCCTAATGAGCAACGCCTTGACCAAATACTTAACTGGTTACGTTTACCCGAGTCAGAACGCCCGAATTTTATTACCGGATATTTTGCCAGTGTGGATGATGCAGGTCACGAGTTTGGTGAAAACTCACCACAGTTAATCAATGCAATTGATGAACTTGACCATTTACTGTCAAGTTTTGTTAAACAAATTGAGCAAGAATTTAATGGTCAAGTTAACTTAGTTATAGTCTCAGATCATGGAATGACTAAAATAGATAAGCACCATATTATAGATTGGCAACATAATATCGTTGACGGTGTTAAAGCCATAAATGGTTCAACACAGCTATATTTATATAGTGATAATGATGACCAATTACAGCGCAGTATTAACTTATTTAAAAGCAATCATTCAGATACCGAACAAACTCAATATCGAGTATATCAATATCCAAATTTTCCAACGCATTGGCAATTAAACCGAGAAACAGACTCTGTACCTAACGCAATTATAGAAGCTTCACCTTCGTATATTTTTAATAAAGAAGATTTACGTGTTAAAGCTGAAACTCATGGTTATGACGCTAAACTGTATCGTGATCTCGACGCCATTTTTATTGCAACGGGTCCTGCATTTTCAAAAAATAAAAAAATTGAAGCATTCGAAAATATCCATGTACTTCCTATTTTAAGCCGAGCACTTGGATTGATTGATGTTAAAAACATTGATGGTAACTACGATATAGCATCTAAAATTGTCAAATGATGCTATTAGTTTCTAGCAAAGCATGTGGCTAACTTTAGACTTTGAGTTATTAAAATCAGGATTATGATATGCAAACGTCAAAAATGGAGCTATTCAACTTTACTGTTGTAAAAGGGCACCAAGTAGCATCAGGTAGTGCAAACGATTCTAGATTTCCTTTTGGAACAATTAATGCCCAAGTTTCACACTTTAAAGCGCTAGGTTTAGATATTAGTGAGTTTTATCCAGCTACCATAAATGCAGAGTTTAATAGTAGATCAATAACATTAAACCACCATGATTACTTTTTTAAACAAGTTAAATGGCATGACGATATACCAGCAGAAGATTTTAAATTTTGCCGATGTATTCTATTAAAAGAATATACCGAAATTTCAGCGCTTATATATCAACCACAACTTGACACTAAAACTGAACATCAGCAGCCCTTAAACCAACTTGAAATATTAGCTCCTTATATAGAAGATATTCATTATGGCGATTTACTCACGTTAAAAATTAATAAACATGTGATAACACTGTCTGAGTGATGATAGTTGTGTGTTTGATCACACATTATTCGTTCACAGCCTATTAAAATCATAAACTTGTAAATTATCACTTAAATAGCTTTTCAATAACATGCATAATAAGGTATGTTTTAAATACAATAATTATATTAATAATCTTCCTATGAAAATAAGTTATATCGCCCGTCAGGCTATACTCGACAGAAATCATCAAACGGTTGGTTACGAACTCCTCTTTAGAGATAGTCCAAATAATAAATTTCCAGAAATTGATCAAGATATTGCTAGTTCTAAACTGATCATACAAAACCATTTTCAAGGCGATATTCAGTCTGTTAGTTTAGGTAAATTAGCTTTTATTAATTTCACTGAAAAATGCTTAATAAACAAGTATCCACTCATGTTCGATAAAGCCAGTATCGTTATCGAACTAGTTGGGCACCAATCAGCGACTCAGCGTTTACTAAAAATTGTTAAGTATTATCATGATAAAGGCTATCAAGTTGCGTTATCTGAGTATGATTTAGACGTAAAGTGGGATGTATTATTCCCGTATATTGCGATGATAAAAATAGATACAGAAGTTACAAATGCTAAACGTATTCGCCCAATAGTTGAACGTATAAAACCCTTCAATATCAAGCTAATTGCAGAGAAAGTTGAAACTAACTATCAATTACAGTCTTTGGCTGAAGTTGGTTTTGATTACTATCAAGGTTTTTTCTATCATGAGCCTGAAATTATAGAAGGGCAAACATTAGCCCCAATAAAGTCACAAATGTTGCACTTAATTAGTGAGACTTTTAACAAACCATTAGATTTTGATCATATTGCCGAAATTATTGGTCACGATGTAAACTTAACACTTGGTTTGCTCAAGTTAGTAAATAACGTGGCGACAGGCACACGTATTGAAATTACCTCATTAAAACAAGCAGCTGCGTACTTAGGTGAAGATAAACTTAAGCAGTTTGTTACCATACTTGCGCTTTCAAAACTTACAACGAGTAAGTTTACCGAAATTTCTAAACAGTCACTGATCACGGCAAGATTAATGGCAACACTGGCTTCAGAAAGTGCGTTTATGGAAATTAAAGACTTTGCATTTATAACCGGCTTACTAAGTTCAATTGAAGTGATTTTAAGTATGCCAATTGATGAAATCGTAAAAACCATGCCATTAGCGCAACCGATAGTAGACGCCTTAGTCAACCATAGCGGTTTATTAGGTGAGTTGTTAGATTTAACAACTAACTACATTACAGGCAATGGTGAAAATATCCAGCAACTAACTGATTTATATCAACTTGATGCAAACTTTATTCATAAAGAGTTTGTTAATGCCAGTAACTGGTGTAAGTCATTAGGTATTTAATAACTAGTGATTACTAATTAGTTAATTTTTGTATGGTTGATAAGAGCGTATTAATATACGTTCTTTTTTTATGCATTCTTTTTTATATAATTACAATTATATAAAATGATTTTTACTCTTCTTTAGTTAACTTATCTTGTGTTTGTGTAATAAAGTCACTTGCATCGTGTCTTTCATGTAATTGCGTTGATAACTCACCCCATGTTTTGTTAACCATAACACCACGTTTTACAGCAGGGCGTTTGTCAATTTCTTTAGCCCAACGCATCACATTCTTATAGGATACTAAGTCTAAAAATTCAGCGGCATCATACAAACGATTTAAAGCAAGCGCACCATACCAAGGCCAAATAGCAATATCTGCAATAGTGTACTCGTCACCACACATGTAATTATTATTTTCTAAATGTTTATCTAGCACATCAAGTTGACGTTTAACTTCCATCGAAAATCTATCGATACAATATTCTATTTTATCCGGAGCATAAGCATAAAAATGACCAAAACCACCACCAAGATATGGCGCGCTGCCCATTTGCCAAAACAACCAAGACATACACTCTGCCTTTTTACTATCGCTTGGTAAGAAAGTATTAAACTTCTCAGCGAGATAAAATAGAATTGAACCTGACTCAAACAAACGTGTAGTTTGCTCATTGCTAACATCTAATAAAGCGGGAATTTTAGAATTAGGATTGATCTCAACAAACCCACTACTAAATTGATCACCTTTACTAATATCTATTAAATAGGCATCGTATTCAGCTGCTTCAAACCCAAGTTCTAGCAACTCTTCAAGCATGACAGTAACTTTGACACCATTAGGAGTAGCCAGAGAATATAACTGAAAAGGGTGCTTACCTTTGTTTAATGTTTTCTCATGTGTTGCTCCAGCTATTGGACGATTTATACTGGCCCAATTTCCACCGTTACTGGTATCCCACTGCCAAACCTTTGGTGGGATATATGAATTTTCATTACTCATGTTTACTCCAATTTATATCTAAATATATCATTTATACAGTATGCTAAGGCTACTAATAAAACAATGATGTGTATGTCAAAATTCAGAAGTTTTTAATTCATAATCAATGCAAATAAAATATAAGGCAATATATAAAGAAATATAGTTATGAATCAAAACGCTATGACTTTAATTATTAATAATCAAAAACATGCGGGTAATAAATGATTAATCGACCTTACGACGCTTGCCACTTTCAGCACGTTTTTTGTTCTCACTTTGCACGTATACCGTGTCAGTAGTTGCCATACTTGCATGTCCCAAATCTTCTGAAATGTCTTTGAGAGGGCGCCCACGTTCGATTTCCATACTTGCTCCTGTATGTCTTAACCAATGTGCGGTAGCTTCTTTAAGCTTAAGTGCTTTATTTTCACCTTCAGAAACACGCATGTTTTCATGTGCTTGATCGAAAACATTTTGAACTAACCGGCGCAAATGTCGTGATGTCATACCGCCTTGACCACGTACTTTCTCCACTAAAATAGCATTTTCATTACTTGATGGTAGGCCTAATAATCCACGGGATAAGCGGTAGCGCTCTAAAAAAGGTAAAAAATCAACAGGTACAGTAATATCACGAAGTTTACGGCTTTTACCAAACACCTTTAACCACCAATTTTCATCGTCATCTTGCCAAAAATGACCCATAGTGGGCGACCAATTAACGCGTTCAGATAACTCTGAAATCCTAAGAAAAAGTGTTTTAAGGGAAGCAATAACAAATAAGTTTCGTTCAAAAATGGGGTTTTCATCAGCCATTTCAACTGCGGTATCTAATACATATTGCCATTGACTCGACGTTAAACGCTTAATTTCTTTAACTTGTGAATCAATAATAAAGTGACGACAATCTTTTTTTGCTATTTGTGCGGGGTTACCAATACAAAAATCTTCAGCCATTAAGTAATTATAGAAAACAATAATGGCGGTAAACATTGATGAAAGCGTTTGTTGTGATGGACGATATTTTTTCTTATCAACAACATATTGAGATTTTTGACTTTTTGGCGCTTGAATCTTATATGGAAACCAATGTTCATTAGCTGAAGAATATCCATTTGATAATTTGAAGCGTTCTTGATTTGACGTACCAATCCAAGTTACTGGTGGCTGCCAACAAAAGTCAGCGTATTCCAGTAAGTCAGATTTACGCAATTGGTCTATAGGTTTTTTCTTTTCAATAAATGCCCAAAGTAAAAAACGCTCAACATCATTTCTAAATCTGTCATAAGTATGTAGCGATTTGTTCCTACCAATATAAGTAAGAAATTGTTTGCCCCAATTAAACTGTTCAAGCCACCAGGCTTCATTTGCTGAAAATATTTTATCCAGCTCAGGATAATCTTCTAAATCAAAGTCACACAAATCTAAATATGGCGGATATAAAGGTACAGGCTTATTTAACATTATTATTTGAATACCAAGTATAAGATGTATATATGAGCCAGTTTAAAGCATCCTACCCACTATGTCCAATACTGAAGAGTATCGGACATAGTGGGGTGTGTGAATGCTTTGTGTTGTTGTCTCGTAATCACTGGCAGAAAGTAAATTTTAAAATTGACCTTATAATCAGTAAATTTAGAAGAAAGCTTATAGGTGTTTTTTCTAAGTAAAATAAACGCTATAAGATAACCGATCATCAATTAACACCTGATGTGTTTAAAATATAATATCAAGGCTATATCCATCGCCGTTTCTTAAAAAACATCAACATACCAGTAATTGAAATTGCCATAAGTCCTAATACCCCTAAATAGCCATATTTCCAACCTAGTTCTGGCATGTTAAATGGGCTTATGCTTGAATCAAAGTTCATGCCGTACACACCAACTATAAAAGTTGGCGGTATAAATACCGTGGTAAATATGGTCAAAAATTTAATAACGTCATTTAACTTTAAATTAACACTCGTTAAATAGAACTCCATGAGTCCTTGAGTCATTTCATGGTAAGACTCAAGCGTATCTTTAATTGACTCAACATGATCGTAACAATCCTTCATGTGCAGTATTGTGTTCTTAGATATGACCGAATTTTCTTCCTCTCGTAATATATCGCCAATAAGATCTCGATGTGGCCATATGCGACGCCGAACTAATAGCACTTCTTTTCTCAGTGCATGTATCCGAGTTAGAATCGCCCTGTCCTTTGTATTTAGTAATTCATCTTCTATTGTTTGAATGGTTTCAGCATATGCTTCTAAGAGAGGAAAACCATAATCTATAGTAGTGTCTATCAGGCTGTACATCAGATAATCTGCAGGTAGTTTGCGGATTATACCAACATTAGCCATTAATCTATCGATAACATTCTCGAACGGCATAAACGCACCGGAACAAAATGAGATAAGTGTATTTTTAGTGATAAATAGACTTACTTGTTCTATTTTAGTCACGCCTTTATCACTTAGGGGTAAATTTAATATGATAAATATTTGGTCTTCATTAAGCTCAACTTTAGGCCGTTGACCATTATTCAGTATGTCCTCAATATGTAACTCATGAATATTGAGTCCCTTAGCCAGAGTGATCATAGCCTCAGCAGAAGGATTTCCCTGAACATGTATCCAAGTAACATTAGTGTTAGCAATAAAATCTCGACAGGTAGCCAGCTCTAAAACGGTGTGATCTTCAATATCTGTTTTATTATAATCAATTAAACTAACGGTATAATTAACTACATCAGACTGAGAAATTGTACCGGGTTTAGTTCCCGGCTGGCTGTATTGTTTATTAAATAATTTCATTCACTTACTCTCATATTAGTGAAGGCTAACAATACCATATTTTGTTATAAAAGCATCAAATAAGGTAATTAATAACATTCGAACTTTACTGTTTTCATACGCATATTCAATTACTTGGGCTGAAATTTTCTTTATAAGCCACATATTAATACTCTACTATAATTTAAGCTTATATCGGCTAAAAAATTACAATTCAGTATATTCTGGCAGATTTAATCAAAAATAAAGGGATCTTTTTTGGCTTTAGTGCGAATCCAATTAAGAGAAGATCTTACAGACTTACGCGCTAGAATATTTTTCTCAAGTTTGTGTTTACCTGGAAACGGGATCAAGCTCAGTCCAATCAACATGGTGATTAAACCTTGACCAGGTAGAACTAACATAGCAAGTCCACAAACAAACAATAATACCCCAAACAATACTTTTACTATATTAACTATAAAGCTGACGCCAATATTATTTATTGAGAAAATGTGAGTCGTTTCATTCGCGTTATTACTAACGCTTTTATTATTACTCATCATTATAGGGCTGTTCTTTTCAAGTACACTGTTTTTACGTAGAAAATATCGTGTATCCAATTGGGTAATCATGTAACTTATCACTATGAAATACGCGATTGAAGCGATTGTAGTTAGTAATATAATTAAGAATAAAAAGTTACTGCCTAAAGTGACTGTTAGATAGGTAGTAATGTTGTCGTAATATTCTTTAAGCACTTTTGTTTTCCATAATTTATTTAGCCGCTGATTTACAACTCATGAGTAAAGTTGGGTTTTATGCAAATATTTACAGCATTACTTGAATGGATAATTATCCATTGGGTAACCATCATCGTTATTTTCCATATTAGCTTATCTCTGCTGACATCGGTACATGTACTTTTGTTCAAAGAAAATGAGCGCACATCTCTCGCCTGGATTGGCCTTGTGGTATTTTCTCCTGTTGTTGGTAGCCTATTTTATTGGTTGTTTGGTATAAATCGCATTAAACGCTCAGCACAAAAAAAACACCCGCAAACACTTAAGAAAAAGCTTAAACAAAAGTCACATCACAAAGTAAGACCTATTGAATTTCACCGGCTACCGAATAATTGGCATTCAGCTGTTATCGCCGGACATACTATTCATCCCATTAATTATCTTGAAAATAATACCATTGCCCCTCTCATTAATGGCGATATGGCTTACCCAGAAATGATTCAATCTATTAATCGTGCTAAGCGATATATCGTTTTATCGAGTTATATTTTTGATTACGATTCACTCGGACGCCAATTTGTTGAAGCTTTAGCACAAGCACATAACCGAGGAGTTATTGTTAACGTTTTACTCGATGGTATTGGTGTTGGCTATAGTTGGCATAAATCAGACCGCGCGTTAAAAAAACTAGGTGTTAAAACTGCCCGCTTCTTACCTGCTATTTCACTGACTAGTATTCGTTTTATCAACCTGAGGAACCACAGAAAAATTCTCTGCGTAGATGGTGAAGTAGCTTATATTGGTGGTATGAACGTAAGCCAAAATAATATAATTAAATCATCAAAGCACCCTATTGATGATGTTCACTTTAAAGTGACTGGGCCCGTAATTGATCAGATCAGTCAGGTATTTATAGAAGATTGGTTTTTTGCTACCCACGAGTTAATTAAGTTCCCTCAATATAATGTTAAGAAAAGCCAGAGCGCAGATAAACATACAAGTAATAACACTGTAATTGCCCGCGTTATTCAAGACGGTCCAGATGAACATCATAATAGAATACGCTGGACCCTAATTAATGCCTTAGTAAGTGCACAAAAAAGTGTAAAAATCATGACGCCCTATTTCATCCCTGATCAAACATTAATGACGTCACTGCATGCTGCAGCATTGCGCGGCGTTTCAGTTGAAATTATTGTACCTGAATACAGCAACATTATTTTTGTTGACTGGGTGATGGCAGCCAATTACTCAAGAATTATAGAGCACGGTATAAAAATATATAAAAATACCAGACCCTTTGACCACAGTAAAATTGTGCTCATTGATGACATTTGGTCATTTGTTGGTTCTTCCAACTGGGATGCCAGAAGTCTTGAATTTAACTTCGAAATTAATCTGGAATGTTTTGATACCGAGCTAAATACAAAATTAACAGAATTATTTAACTCAAAAAAACAAAATGCTACACCCGTGACAGAAAGTGATATTAAAGGGTTAGCTACCTACAAAAAAATACGTAATAACTTTTTTCGATTATTTTCGCCCTATCTGTAATGCTATTAATTAATAATTTAGCTGCCATCTTATTAAAGGCCAAAACATTTCATGATTAAAAGCCGTTATAGCAGCGTTGAATCACTGAAAATTATGGGCAGTGCCTCAGAACACTTGCTAGGACCAAACATAACAGTACTGTTGTGGAATGTTTATAAATGTAAAAAAAAGGGATGGCAGGATGATTTTATAACATTGATAGCTGATAAAAATTTAATTCTTCTGCAAGAAGCTATTGTTAATTCCCCTTTCGACAGCCATTTTAAAAAATCAACACAACATCAGTGGATTATGGCGCGTAGTTTTAAAAGTATAAAAACTAACATAGTAACTGGCGTTAAAACCGGCTCTACGGTTGCGGCAATAAAACATTATTTTTCAGCATCAAAACACAGTGAGCCGATATCAAAAACAAAGAAAATGTTGCTAGCAACCTTATACCCATTAAATATTAAAGGGCAGTCATTACTGGTGGTAAACTCACATCTTATCAACTTTGTTGCATTCGAAAAATTTAAAGCGCACTTAGATCAAGTATTTCATACGCTTAATAATCATCAAGGTCCGATAATACTGGCAGGTGATTTTAATACCTGGAATAACAAAAGATTAAAATATTTTAATAACCTAGCTGCGATATTTTTACTAGAAGAAGTTAAAATCGTTCGTCAGCCAAGACTAAAGCATCTATTTAAACATCTTGACCATATTTATTGCCGTGGGCTGGTGATAATTGATGCACACGTACATACCGATATTCACTCTTCTGATCACTTTCCCATAAGCTTATCGTTAAGTACGGATATTTAAAAATGAGTAAATTGATTACGGCTAAAACGTAAAACCGACAACCATTAAGACCTTAACGTTAAAGTAATTAACACAATGCCGTGATCTGTGCTTTCGCCATCTCGTTCAAAAATTGGGTTAATTAAATGTCTGTCGTAGGTATTATAGTCACTTACTTGATATAAACTGTCATGATAGCCCGCGTCAAATTCACATGATAATAATATGTAATCAAGCACTGAACTGCTCGCTCCAAAGTAATGTGTCGGGGTACGCGTTACTTTTTTATCAGCATTATCATTATTAGATTCAATAGCTTGAGAGCTTTCGTTAGTTAATGCCATTTGGCATAGATCCCAGGCATCATTTAAACAATATTTAGCAAGATATGCGTCTCGGTCTATAGGAGAAACGAACCGAAGTGTGCTGGTCAGCAAATGGCTTAAAATACCATCGTTAAGTGTATTATTAAAATCCCCCATTAATATCATTGGATTATTACTAACTTCTCGCCGCCCTATCATGCTCATCATTAACAACGTTGCTTCGCTTCCACGCTGTATACTTGAGCCCCAGCTACCAGCAACTTGTGCCTTTAAACTGTCGATAATATTTTTTTCTGGCGACCGCTTTACTTTATCATCTTCTATACCAAGCATAGATCGCTTGGATTTAAAATGTACTACATAGCAATCACAGGGACCTAAATGAGGTACATCAATAGTCGCTCTAACTATCTGTCTGCTGAAGGAAAAGTCATCAGCTAAACCTAACGTTTGTGCTAATGCAGAGTCTGGTGTTACAGCTTGAGTATCAACAATGGGAAAACGAGAAGCAATTGCTACAACGGGGCTTTTATAGATAAAATCATCAATAACCACAGGTTGATCAACCACTGAAAAATATTCGTAACCTTGTTCAAACACCAATGCCTTTAGTGACTCAGTACTAAAAACCTCTTGAAAACCTATAATATCAGGCTGATGTTCGCGTAAATACTCTGTTATCCAACTTTGTTTCTTATGCCACTGCTCTGCACTATAAATACGTTCAAACTCATAAAATGCATTAGGCGGCTCAAGGTAATTGAACAAATTAAATGTGGCAATTGAAAGTTGAGCATTCTCAATTGATATTGAAGCGGTATCAACTGTTTTTGTTTTGATAGTATCTTTTTCACTTAAATGGCTGATGTGACATTAACTCTTATAAATTATTAATGAGAATTATACCTCAATGAACTTAGAAGTTATTTTTAATCGTTATATTTTGCATAACTCTCAAAAACTTCAATTTCTATTTCTGGCATACATTCTGCTCTATTAACCTATACATGCTGTAAACGTTAAATAATCGTATTATTTTTAGCTATTGTCGGTAAATTTTTCAGACTACGGTGTAAATTTTTTACTTTTGCTTAAGCATGTTTTAATTAATCATAATAAATCAATATAACAAAGAGGCGTAGTTTTTATTACAGTTTAGTTAATCGCTACCTATATATTCAGCTGCCTATGGTTTTAGCATATAAAAAAAACCAAAAAGCATTAACGAGCCCTGTTCTAGAATTCAGCCAAATATAATTAATATAAAACTAAAAGGAAAATAATATGAAGAAGTCAGCAACGCTTTACAGAATGCATACTAGTGAACACATTTGTCCTTTTGGGCTTCGTTCTAAAGATTTACTAGAAAGACAAGGGTTTGAAGTAGACGATCATAAATTATCTTCTCGAGAAGAAACAGATAAATTTAAAGCTGAACATGATGTTGAAACTACACCTCAAACATTTATTGAAGGCAAAAAAATTGGTGGTCATGACGCACTAAGAGAGCACTTTAATATGTCTCCTGCTGAAAAAACTGGTACTACCTACACACCTGTTTTGGCCATTTTTGCGGTTGCTTTTTTAATGGCCTTAGCAACAAATTTCGCTAATAACGACAGCATCAGTGTTATAAAAGTGATAGAGCTTTTTGTTGCGTTCAGTATGACCATTTTAGCGATTAAAAAGTTGAAAGATTTATACGGATTTTCTAACTCTTTCATTACATACGATTTATTAGCAATGCGTAACCTCAGGTATGCTTATATTTATCCATTTGCCGAAGCTTTTGCAGGTATTGGTATGCTAGCAGCATTATCTGGCTTTATTGTTGGACCGGTTTCTTTATTTATTGGTACAGTGGGTGCTGTGTCAGTGTATAAGGCTGTATATATTGATAAACGGGAACTTAAATGTGCCTGTGTAGGCGGAGACAGTAACGTGCCTCTTGGTTTTGTATCTCTGACCGAAAACCTGTTTATGATTTTAGGTGGAGCATGGATGTTAAGTAAAGCACTTGGTTTAACAAGCTAACACTATAAAACACAACTAACACCCTCACTTCTATAATCATTTTATACGTAAGTGAGGGCTCTTTACTAAAGCGAATTAAGATAAGTTGCGTTGCATAAGCCCCATCAAAAAAGCATTTCATTTCAAAACAATCATATTACATCATCAGGGTTTTATAACTAATCCATCAATTAATAC
>NZ_JACGWF010000067.1:0-23261 GCF_014077595.1 Colwellia sp. 6M3
CTATTTAATTCTTTCACTCAAACCTATAAAAATAATAATTCTTAGAAATTAGGATGATACCCATTTAAGATTTTGATGTTGTGATATTTTATTAAGCGGGGGGGAACCCACAATTTCGAGAGGACAACTGTATTTATCACGTTTGGGTGAACAATGTTTTAAGGTATTTCTATCTGGAGCACAAACAAAAAAAGCCTAGCGATAACGCTAGGCTTTTTGACTTTTATCAATAGATTAATAACTTAAACTTTAACGCGGATTGTTACTACGTTTTTTCTTTACAGGGCTTGTCGGTTTTCTGTCACTAAATTGATTATCAGAAAAACGTGTTAAGCCTTGTTTAGCTTTATCGCCAGGTTTAGCTTTTTTAGCGGTTACTGGCTTTTTACCATAACGCTTTTCTTGGCCCGGCGAGGTTTTATTGCCAGAGGCATTGTTTTTACCTTTGCCGTTGTTTTTATAATGCACCTGCTGACTTTCATTTCTTGTTTCATTAGGTACTAAACAACCAGGCTTACTACCAATGAGTTTTCTTGCAAGGCCCATTTTTGTTAAAGCGTCACGAATAATGCCCCAGTTAGCGGGATCATGATAACGCAATATCGCTTTATGCAAACGGCGCTGAATTGTGCCTTTTGGTACGGATACAGACGCGCTATCTTTTTTTACATTGCGCAATGAATCTATTTCAGTGTGATAAAGCGTTGTAGCGTTTGCCAAAGGCGACGGATAGAAATTTTGTACTTGGTCGAGCTTAAAGTCGTTTTCTTTCAACCATAAAGCAAGGTTGACCATATCCAAATCGGTTGTGCCTGGATGTGCTGATATGAAGTAGGGGATCAAATACTGCTTTTTACCGGCAAGTTTAGAGTAATGATCGAACATTTCTTTAAACTTGTTATAGCTGCCCATACC
Organism: Colwellia sp. 6M3; assembly: GCF_014077595.1. Lineage (NCBI taxonomy): Bacteria > Pseudomonadati > Pseudomonadota > Gammaproteobacteria > Alteromonadales > Colwelliaceae > Colwellia > Colwellia sp. 6M3. Next base: position 916 of record NZ_JACGWF010000067.1, read on the forward strand.
AGGCTTCATCATTTTATTTAATGGCCCTTCTTCGGTATGTTCAGGGGCAATTTTTAAATAGCCACCCACATGATGAGTTGCTAGCTCTTGAACATATTCAGGGGATTCAATCGCTAAATCGTATCTCACGCCTGAAGCAATAAGAATTTTTTTAATACCTTTAACTTTCCGCGCTCTGCGATATAAATTAATGGTTGGAGTATGATCGGTATCTAAGTGACCACAAATAGTTGGCCAAACACATGACGGTTTACGACAAGTTGCTTCAGCTTTCTCACTTTTACAATTCAATTTGTACATGTTGGCGGTAGGGCCGCCAAGATCGGAAATAACGCCAGTAAAGCCCGGTACTTTCAGTTTGATATCTTCAATTTCAGCGATAATAGAGTCTTCACTACGACTTTGAATGATACGTCCTTCATGCTCGGTAATAGAGCAGAAGGTACAACCACCAAAACAACCACGCATAATATTGATTGAGGTTTTAATCATGTCGTATGCAGGTATTTTAGCATCACCATATGAAGGGTGAGGTACACGTTGATAAGGTAAACCAAATACACCATCCATTTCAGCTTCTGATAATGGCTTTGCTGGCGGGTTTAACCAAATAAGGCGGCTACCGTGCTTTTGTACTAATGGTTTGGCAGACGTTGGGTTTACTTCTTGATGAAAAATACGTGAAGCATGGGCATAAAGGGTTTTGTTGTCTCTTACTTGCTCAAAGGTTGGCAAGTTAATATAAGTAGTTTCCCATGGTTTTTTCTTGTCTGCCCACGACACATTTTTATGGGCAGCCGCTCTAAACTCACTTAACTGAATAGGTTGCGCAGTTTTCGTTACATCTTTTTCCGCTGCATTTGTTACCATTTCTTCAGCGGCTTTAGCTGCAGCATCGGCCGACGTTGTTGCACAATCAGGCGAGGTCATATCTTGGTAAGGGCTATAAATAGGGTCAATTTTCCCAGGCTTATCAATACTACGTGAGTCAATGCCTTTCCAACCCGGTAGTACTTGGTTCGCTAAAAATGCGCTACCACGTACATCGGTAATGTTTTTAACATCGTCGCCATTGGCAATGCGATGGGCAATTTCAATAAGCGGACGTTCGGCATTGCCGTATATAAGTAAATCAGCTTTCGAATCAAACAGTACCGATTGACGCACTTTGTCAGACCAATAATCATAATGAGCTACTCGGCGTAAACTCGCTTCGATACCACCAATAATAATAGGCACGCCTTTGTAGGCTTCTTTACATTTTTGGGTATAAGCGGTTACGGCGCGGTCAGGGCGTTTGCCACCTTCATCGTTAGGCGTGTAGGCATCATCATGGCGCATACGGCGTTCGGCGGTGTAGCGATTGATCATCGAGTCCATATTGCCGGCGGTTACACCAAAAAATAAATTAGGTTTACCTAGTTGCATGAAAGCGTCTTTGGTCTTCCAATCAGGTTGAGCAATTATGCCAACGCGAAAGCCTTGCGACTCAAGCATACGACCAATAACCGCCATGCCAAAGCTAGGGTGGTCAACATAAGCATCGCCAGTTACAAGAATAATATCGCAACTGTCCCAGCCTAACACATCCATTTCTTGTCGAGACATCGGCAAAAATGGCGCAGTGCCATAACATTCTGCCCAATACTTAGGGTAATCGAATAGTTTTGGTGTTGTTTTCTGGGTTGGAGCTAAGTTCATACATTACCTAAATTAATTTTTATACTAGAGACTCGCGTGATTTTATTCACGTTTATAGCCTAACAATGATCATTTACAGTACATTCACATTGATAAGGCGCGCGATTATAACAGAGATAAAAGCTTAAGCCTAAATAAGCTTAACGTGGTTTCTGATATTGACAGGCTTTCATCTTATAAAATTCGTTATTGGTCGTGTTAACGCTTAGTTTTATTGAATATTTAGTCATAGCTTAGTATAACTAGGCGTAATTATTTTGATGAACAAATTTATAACTTTCACAGTATTAACGTATTTATTAACAGTTATTTAATCGTTTAGATAAGTATTCTTTAGTCAGACCCCTTATAAATAAACCAATATAAGTAAAATAAACTATGAAACTACAATTAATTGCTGCTGCTATTAGTTTTTCTTTAGCCGCATGTGCATCTACAGCGCAGAAAAAGGTTACGTTAGATAATAATGCTATGACCAGTGAAGCGCCTGTTAGTGTTTTAGCAACATCTGCTGCAGGCGCGGCAAGTGCAACGACAATTACCCTAGAAAAAATTATGTCAGATCCTGATTGGTTCGGTCGCTCTCCTGAATCATGGTACTGGGGCGATGACAGCCAAACTGTTTATTATCAACAAAAGCAAGTGGGTAATCCCTTAAGAGATTTAATACAAAAAAATGTTTCAACCCAAGGTAATGGTGACGCCGTTAAGTTAGCGCAAATGCATGTTGTGGCTGACACCAATGCGGTATTAAACAACGCTGGAACACATGAAGTTTATACCTTTGAAGGTAATGTTTTTGTTAAAACGCTCGCTACACAAGCGGTGCAGCAATTAACCTATACTTCTGCCGTTGAATATTCAGCCATGTTTCTAACTAATGGCAATGTTGCATATCGTGTGGATGATGTTTTTTACGCACATGATATGAATAGCCAAAAAATTATAGAATTAGCAAATTTAAAAATGTCTGATGGTGAAAGCGCAGCCACAGATACCCCAAGCTATATCGCTAACGAACAGCATGAGCTGATAGAATATATTGCTTTGCAAAAGCGTAATAAAGATTTACGTGCAGAGCAAAAACGTCAATTAAGAGTGAAAAATAGCACTGTAACACAAACGAACTTTTACTTCGGTAAAGGTAACGAGGTTGTGCATGCTAGCCTTTCTCCTGCTGGCGATAAGCTAGTAGTAAGTGTTGCATCAGACAAGTCAGCACGAAATGACAGCGATATAATGCCTAACTATATTGCTGGCGATGGCCATATTAAAGCACAAAAGGTGAGAAACCGTGTCGCTGATAACCGCCAATATGCTGAACAACTTTATATACTCGATTTAAGCCAAGGCACTAAAGCATTATTGAATTACGACAGTTTGCCAGGTTTTGATGAAGATGTACTCGCCAGTGTGCGTAAAGAAAACTACGCTCGTGAAGGAAAAACATACACCTCTAAAAAATCAGCACGTAATATTCATGTAATGCAAGCTTGGGATCCTATTCAATGGCAAAAAAATGGCAAGCAAGTTGCTGTAATGTTGGAAGCTTGGGATAACAAAGACCGCTGGATTGCCACCGTTGATTTAGAGAAAAAAGCGTTAGTTTCTCAGCACCGTTTACATGACGATGCTTGGATTAATTACACCTTCAACGAAATGGGATGGTTAAGTAACTCTAGCAGTTTATATTATCTTTCTGAAGAAAGTGGCTACGCACAATTATATGTTAAGCCTATTAACGGGAAAGCCAAGGCTGTAACATCAGGAAGCTATGAAGTTAATGATTTAACTCTATCTGCTGATGAGAAAACAATTTACTTTAAGGCCAATAAAAAACATCCTGGAATTTATGAGATCTATAATGTTGATTTAGCCTCTGGTAAGGTCAAAGCGTTAACTGATTTAGGGGGCATGAATGATTACGCCCTTAGTCCAGATGAATCTAAACTTTTAGTTCAGCATTCAAAAATCACCATGCCGCCTGAACTTTATATTAAAGAATTAGCGAGCAACAGCGAAGCAATTCAAATAACTCACACTGTATCTGAAACGTTTATGGCTATGCCATGGTCTGCACCCAATGTAGTCGCAATTGAGTCATCACACCAAGAGCAGCCTATTTATTCAAAAGTGTATTTACCTAAAGGGTATGATCAAAATAACACTAAAAATAAAGCGGTAATGTTCAGTCATGGTGCCGGTTACCTGCAAAACTCACACTTAGGTTGGTCAGGTTACTTTCGTGAATATATGTTCCATAGCATGTTAGTACAACAAGGTTACGTGGTTATTGATATGGATTACCGCGCATCAAAAGGTTATGGCCGTGACTGGCGAACCGCTATTTATCGACATATGGGCAAGCCAGAAGTACAAGATATGCGCGATGGTGTAAATTGGTTGGTTGAAAATGCCAATGTTGATGCTAAACGAGTAGGTACTTATGGTGGCTCTTATGGTGGTTTCTTGACCTTGATGTCGATGTTTACTGACCCCGAGTTATTCCAGTCTGGATCAGCATTACGTTTAGTGTCAGATTGGGCATATTACAATCACGGATATACCGCCAATATTTTAAATACACCCGCTGATGACCCTATCGCTTATGAGCGTAGCTCACCAATTTACTTTGCAGAAGGCCTAGAGAAACCTTTACTTATCAATGCTCCAATGGTTGATGATAATGTTTTCTTTCAAGACACGGTACGTTTAGTACAACGTTTAATTGAGCTAGAAAAACAAGATTTTGAAACCGCTATTTATCCGGTAGAGCCGCATGGTTTTGTACAGCCAAGCTCTTGGTTAAATGAATATCGTCGAATTTATAAGTTGTTTGAAAATACGCTTTAAGCGTTAAAGCTTATATATTGTTAAAGGCCTCATCTGAGGCCTTTTTATTATCACAAATGAAGTTATCGAACATTGCGTGAATTTACTTAATGTTGATAAAACTTAACTTCGTCGTTTAATAAATAGCGGTCGTAAGTTACGTAAGTTAAGCAAACTTAATATAAACTATTGAACATTAGTTAAAATAAAGAGTACAACATGGACAATATGCTTGGTTATTTAGAAACACTATCCGCTATATTTATATTGCTGCTTGCGTTAGGCGTATGCGCAATTATTTACATGTATATTGTAGATAAAACACAAAATAAACAGGCCATACGCCGTAATTATCCGGTTATTGGCCGCTTTAGATATGTATTTGAAAAACAGGGTGAGTTTTTCCGACAATATTTTTTCGCCATGGACAGAGAAGAACTGCCTTTTAATCGAGCTGAAAGAAGCTGGGTTTATCGCGCGGCTAAAGATATAGATCGCACGGTAGCTTTTGGCTCAACAAGAAACCTAGAGCCACCGGGTACTATTATGTTTATGAATTGTGCCTTTCCAACGCTCGAAGAAGATGCGGTGTCGCCAAGTAGTATTACCTTTGGTCTTCACTGTAAAGAGCCTTATAGTACCGACTCAATTTTTAACATCTCAGCCATGAGTTTTGGATCATTATCAGCACCTGCCATTAAAGCGCTATCAGACGGTGCGGCGAAAGCAGGTTGTTGGTTAAATACAGGTGAGGGTGGTGTTAGCAACTACCATTTAGCTAGTGGAGCTGATCTTATTTTTCAAATTGGTACCGCAAAATATGGTGTTAGAGATGAACATGGTCAGTTGTGTGATAAAAGGTTGGCAGCACTAGCGGCTAAACCACAAATAAAAATGTTTGAAATAAAAATGAGTCAAGGTGCTAAGCCCGGTAAGGGCGGTATATTACCCGGTAAAAAAGTAACTGAAGAAATCGCCGCAATACGGGGTATTAAAGTTGGCGTAGACTCAATTAGCCCCAATGCCCATCCAGATATTAAATCGGTTAAAGATATTTTAACCATGGTCAATCGAATTCGTAACGTAACAGGCAAACCTGTTGGATTTAAAGCGGTTATTGGTGAGTCGTTATGGTTGAGAGATTTACTTGAGGAAATTAACCTTCAAGGGGCTGAGTTTGCTCCTGACTTTATTACTATAGACAGTGCCGACGGCGGCACAGGTGCAGCACCTCAACCGTTAATGGATTATGTTGGCTTGCCGTTAAAAGAAAGTTTACCTCTGGTGGTAAACTTATTGGTTGAGTATGGTTTACGTGAACACATTCGAATTATTTGTGCAGGTAAACTGATCACACCATCAAAAGTTGCATGGGCATTAGCCGTTGGCGCCGATGCAGTCAATTCAGCTAGGGGCTTTATGTTTTCTTTAGGTTGTATTCAAGCGATGCAGTGTAACAAAGATACTTGTCCTACTGGTATAACAACTCATAATCCTAAACTACAACAAGGTTTAGACCCAATAAGTAAAGCCGAGCGTGTGGCTAACTACCATAAGTATATTCAATATGGTGTAGGCTTATTAGCGCATTCGTGTGGGGTAAAACATGCAAGAAAATTAGACCGTAATCATCTGCGCGTGATTCAAGACAACGGTTTATCCGTTGCACTTGATAAGCTTCATCCTTATAGCCAACCTAAACATTAGTTCGTTTAGCATTGAAATAAGCCACAGTAAATACAACTAAACCACCGATTGCACCATATAAATGTGCGTCGGTGGCAACGCTTGCTCCGATAAGTTGTTCTACATCAGCGCTAGCACCATAAACTTGTTCATGAATAATTTTTGCAATTACGCCTATTAATAATAAATAGCCTGTTTTCTCATTATGCTTAATATCCATTAATGCGCCCCAGACAAAAAAGCCGTGTAATACACCTGATAGCCCAACATAAAGTGTGATGTTTTTTGCAAACCAGAACATACCAAGGCTACAAATAAGAGCACTGACGATAAAAATAATGAGGTAACTTTTATAATGGTAATATTGACCATGTAACGCCCAAAGTAGAGCTACAGCGGCAGCATTGAGCAAGAAGTGATTACCATTTGAGTGAAAAAAATGGCCAGTAATTAAACGCCAATACTCACCTTCAATAATTAATCTACGATTGTAAATTAATAAGTCTGACGTTTGGTCATCAAAAATAAAGGCTAATAGAGCGAATATCAATACTAACAATGGGCCAATAAATTGAGTTGTTTTTATGGGGAACGGTTTTAATTGCAGCATGTGTTTTATTATTTTCTGTAAAAATATAAGACAAATAAGAGATGGCTGACTTTAACAGTTGGCACTCGGTTTATAAACACAAGATTTTTAAGGCTATAGATAACTTGCTTAGCTCAAAACTACGATATTGTGTGCTCTGCTCGAAACTTGTCCATTCTTAAAAGCTAATAGGTATTAAAAGTAATTTAATAAATGACTTAAACTCGACGACAAACTTACGTAAACTTAGCTTTTATTTTTTTAGTTATTTTAATTAAATGTCCAGAGCTTTATGTCAAGAATGTCAGCGCCCGACAAAGGCCTGTATTTGCAAGTTTGCAGTTAGTATTGAAAATGATATTTCGGTTATTATACTGCAACATCCCAGTGAAGTTGGCCAAAGTAAAGGCACGGTGAGTTTATTAAAGCAGTCGCTTACGAAGTGTGAAGTTATTGTTGGCGAGAATTTTGATGACTCTGCTGTATTATCACTGCGACTTAAACATTATGCTGATAAAACAGCACTGCTATATCCCAGCGAGCAGGCATCGCTGTTAGATTATTTAGCGCTAAAGCCAGCAACACTCAATATTGACAATTATGTTGAAAGTGATGTTGAAAGTGATGTTGAAAGTGAAGTTAAAAGTACTGTTAAATGTGGTGTTGAAGATGAAAGCACCAAAACACTTACAAATGGCGTATTGGCTGATATTGAATGCATAATTATACTCGATGGCACATGGAAAAAAGCTTATCGAATGTTTATGCTCAACCCTTGTTTGCAGCAAATAAAACATATTGTTTTACCGCAAGGAATAACGAGTCTTTATCAAATAAGAAAGACTAAAAAAGATAACGCGCTCTCCTCTTTGGAAGCTTGTTGTCATGCATTAGCACGTTTGGAAAATGCCCCTGAAAAATATCAAAACCTGTTAAGTAGCTTTGTTAAGTTTAATGAATTTCAACAATCATTTAATCAATCTAATCATTAATTTTAAAAAATGGGTAATAGGTAAGTTTAAATATTAATTCGATACTGCTAATGTACTCACACCAAGCTGGCGCATTTATAAACCCAGCTAGTCTCTATTAGCTTCTCATAACGCTCTATTAAGGAACATCATGTCAAATTTAGTCACTAAAGGGCTTTTCTCTTTACTCTTTATCTCCACCAGTTTATGTGCAACCGCCGCGCCAGATACAAAAAGACAAGACCGCGAACCAGAAGCCGCTACGGGCTTAATAATTAAAAAAACTGTGGTGACAGATCATGCCATGGTTGCTTCAGCAAATCCTTATGCGAGCAAAGCCGGTTTTAATATACTAAAGCAAGGTGGTAGTGCTGTAGATGCAGCGATTGCGGTGCAATTAGTATTAACCTTAGTTGAACCACAATCTTCAGGTATTGGTGGCGGTGCGTTTATGTTGCACTGGGATAAAAAGTCGCAAAAATTAACGACTTTTGATGGCAGAGAAACCGCACCTTCAGCAGCAACCAGCGATATGTTTTTAGATGAAAATGGTCGAGTAATACCTTGGATAAAAGCTGTAGTTGGAGGTAAATCTGTTGGTGTGCCTGGTGTATTAGCGGGTTTAAAAAAAGCGCATGAACAATATGGTAAATTACCTTGGAATGTTCTGTTTAAAGATGCAATTGAGCTGGCAGAAACTGGCTTTATTGTTTCCTCAAGGTTAGAAAAACTGGTTGCGATGGAATTCAATCCTGGCATTACAAAGTTGCCAACTATAAAAAACTACTTCTTCCCTGAAGGTAAGGCAATAAAAGCAGGGCAGTTATTAAAGAACCCAAAACTTGCCGCTGTTTATCGTAGTATTGCTAAAGAAGGCACAAAAGTATTTTATCAAGGTTGGATTGCCAAGAAAATTACTACTGCAGTACAACAGTCACCCATTGCGCCTGGCCGTTTGACCCTTGCTGATATGAGCAACTATCAAGCGAAAGAATTACCTGCAGTATGTGGCCCTTATAGACAATACCAAATTTGTGGAATGGCACCGCCAAGCTCTGGTGGTGTTGCCATTATTCAAATGTTAGGGCAGCTTGAGCATTTCGATATTGCACAGTATTCGATGAATGATCCACAGTTTGCTCATTTATTTACTCAAAGTTCGCGTTTAGCTTTTGCTGATCGTAATCGATATATTGCAGACAGTAGCTTTGTTAATGTTCCCACTCAAGGCTTGATAGATAAACGTTATTTAGCTCAACGCGCTAGCTTAATTAATCTTGATAAAGATATGGGGAATGCTGTTGCTGGCGAACCTGAAGGAGCACTATCGCAAGCTGATGACAATGCTTACGAATTACCGTCAACCAGCCATATTTCAATTGTTGATGAATATGGCAATGCTATTTCGATGACCACCAGTGTTGAAATGGGCTTTGGCTCAGCGTTAATGGTTGAAGGCTTTATTTTAAATAATCAGTTAACTGATTTTTCATTAGACCCTAAACAAAATGGTCTATGGGTGGCAAACCGTTTAGAGCCAGGTAAACGACCACGCAGTTCAATGGCCCCTATGATGGTATTCAATCAAGATAAGGGTTTAAAAATGGTTATAGGCTCACCTGGAGGCAGTCGAATTATTAATTATGTAGCACAAACTATGATCGCAATTCTTGATTGGCAACTTGATCCTCAATCAGCGATTAATTTGCCACGCATAACTAATCGTAATCAAGTGACCACACTAGAAAAAGGCACAGATTTAGTCAAACTTAAACCAGCACTAGAAGAAAAAGGCCATAAGGTGGTAGTACGCGACTTAAATAGTGGCATTCAAGCGATTGTGTTATCAAAGGGTAAATTGCACGGTGGTGCTGACCCTAGACGAGAAGGCATAGCAATTGGCTATTAAATGATAAGTTGTAAACATTAAGCTTTACATAGACATTTATAAAACTTTTAAAGTTATTTTCTAAAGCAACTTTCATCGTTATTTAGAAAACAAAACGGCGTCATTATTGACGCCGTTTTTAGTTTTACTGTAAAAATATTAAAAGGGATCTTTCAATATTTTATCTATAATCCATTTATCTTCTACTTGTATCAGCGATAATCGCTTTACATCTTTTAAATGGTTATTTTGATAATAACCATCAAAGTAAACCGTAATTACTGCAGAGTTTTTAAACTGCTCTCTAACTTTAACACCACTATCGTCTGGGGTTATTTCAACATTATCAAAAGACATATTAAACATATGGCGAGCAACAGCTTTAGTTGATTTATAGTGCAAGATAATACGAGCTAATTTAGGACTACATACCGATGCCGCTTTTTTAATGTTTTGTTCGTTATACAAGGCATTAAAAAATTCAATGGCAACCACTTCAGGGTTGTCAACATTTGTAATTGTATCTTTGGATGACTCGCCACAACCAAAAATTAAAAGCATGAAGCTTAAAGATATAAGTTTTATATAATTCATAAAGTAACAATTATCTGTGTAATATTACCTGCATACTACCGTAATAATTGTTGCTAAACCTATTGTTTTTTAAAATAAAAAAGGCGTGATTATCGATAAATCACGCCTTTAAATTTAGGGTCAATATATAAGGTTATATGCTTTAGGGTAAATGTAATTTTTAGCATTTATCCTAAAATAGCTTAACCTTAATACTTATTACGCTAAGTCTTCTTCACTAAATGAGTCAGTAAACAAAGCGCTTGAAAGGTAACGTTCGGCAGAACTTGGTAAAATAACAACAATGTTTTTACCTGCATTTTCTGGTTTTTCAGCAATACGCTTGGCAGCTACAACCGCTGCGCCTGATGAAATACCGGCAAGAATACCTTCTTCTTTCATTAATCTATGCGCCATTGCCATAGAGTCGTCATTTGATACTTGTTCTACTGCATCAATAATAGAAAGGTCTAAGTTTCCAGGAATAAAACCAGCACCAATACCTTGAATTTTATGAGGACCAGGTTTTAACTCTTCACCAGCCATTGCTTGAGTGATAACAGGAGAATCTGTTGGCTCAACCGCTACTGAAATAATTTTATGCTCTGCTACGCTTTTAAGGAAGCGTGTTGTACCGGTAATTGTGCCACCTGTGCCAACTCCAGCAACAAAAAAGTCTACATGACCTTTAGTGTCACGCCAAATTTCTGGTCCGGTAGTTTTTTCATGTATTTCAGGGTTAGCTGGATTATCAAATTGACCCAATAATACAACGTTGTCTGGATCAGCATCTTTAATTTCTTGCGCTTTAGCAATAGCGCCGCCCATACCTTTAGCGCCATCGGTAAGTACTAATTTAGCACCTAAAGCGATTAATAGTTTTCTACGCTCCATACTCATAGTATTAGGCATAGTAAGCGTTATTTTATAACCACGAGCAGCAGCAACAAATGCTAGTGCGATGCCAGTATTACCACTGGTTGGCTCGACAATAGATTTACCTTCGGTAAGTAAACCTTTTTTCTCAGCATCCCAAATCATGTTGGCACCGATGCGACATTTAATACTAAAGCTTGGGTTACGCGCTTCAATTTTTGCATAAACATTAGCTGAGTTTTCGCCACTTATAACACGGTTAAGTTTTACTAGCGGAGTGTTACCAATTGATGTTGAGTTATCTTCAAATATAGTCGACATTATTTTTAATCCTATTGTCTCGGTATAACTAAGTATGTCATACAGATCATTTATTTGTTTGTATGTGTTAACTATCGAAAATTATTTCAACATAGTCAACAATTGTAATTAGGTTAACCCTTTATGGCAGAAAAAGAAGTGATATTTCGGTATCTTATATGCAAAAAAGGAATAGATACCTAAGTAAGAGGGCTGCGAGACATTATTTGAAATGTTAAACCTTGATTTTATTAGTTATTACGCGTTTGTAAAATAGTTTGCTGTAGAATCAGTTGATTGATATTGTTAACTTTATTGCATGTGTGTACCTGTAAATATACACATCGCCCAACGATAACGGAATAAATGTGACCAAAACTGTAGATAATCAGGCTGATAATAATAAATCAGAACACCTTGAATCATTGTCAAAAGCGGCAAAACATAAAGCTACGGCAGATAAATTGTCTGGTCAAGAAACGCGTGAAATATTAACCCCACTGGCTTTTAAAATAGATAAATCGTTATTTGGTATGGCACTTGCGGTGCCATGGCGACGCGGAGCAGCACTAACGGTTGACTTATTTTTGGTGGCGCTATTAAGTGAAGTACCCGGTGAGCTTTTGGCATTGTTAGTTGCTGTTACACTTTATAATGTAGGCAGTAAAAAGCGGGCGAAAAAGCGAGGGAAAATAAGTGGTATAAGACAAACAATACTTCGTATGATTGCCGCCTTAATCGTTTTCGTTGTATTAATCGACATTCTACCTAAGCTATTTTCTAAATTAGACACAATTAATAACCAAGTTGAGCAAGCAGGGCTATCCAGTGAAAATAAAAAGCAGGGCAGTGATGGCACCAGTAATGACTTTATTAAAGTCACACTTACGCTTGCTGCTAACCTTGCTGTTTCGCACAGTGAGTGTGAAACCTTACCTTGTTGGCAAGAACTCAGTAATGATTTAGCTTCAGGCTATGCTGAACAAAGCACCTCAGCAATTGATGCTAAGCAATTTAACGCTAACTTACTTGAGAATATTACCGAAAAAAGTGATTTAACTGAGCAAGAAATAACGATTATAAGCGCACAGTTACAAAAAGCTTACACGCTTAAGCAAACTGAAAAAACGCTTATAGATCAAGATATGCTGAAAGTTACTGTGCTAAATAACGCAGAAGCAACGAAAGTAAACTTAAACAATAATCCCAAAGAAATAGCCGATTCAACGTCGTTAGATGAAGCTAAACAAGTGAATGCTGCTGATATCGAACCAGCCAATCCAAAAGTGTATAAAGGACTTGCTTGGCTTAAAGGGCTAGTTGAAGATTTAGGCTTAGGTTTTGGTTGGGCAGCTTTCTACTTTACTATGTTTACCGCACTTTGGTATGGACAAACACCCGGTAAAAAACTCTTCAATATACGAGTAATTCAGCTCGATGGTACACCATTATCAGTTTGGGATAGCTTTGGACGGTATGGTGGTTATGGTGCTGGAATAGCAACAGGTTTACTTGGTTTTGCCCAGATATTCTGGGATCCCAATAGACAAGCTATTCACGATAAAATATCTTCAACCATTGTTATAAACGACAGTGATTTTGGCAAAAAGAAATATAAACAAAATATTATTGAACACCCAACAGGCGATGCGAGCTAACTCATAACTTATTAGTTATCAAATGGTACATATTGACTAAAGTCGCACCTGATTTAGGAGCTATTGTTGTTCTGTTGTCAGTATTAACGCAGGAACTATTGTCGTAATTAAAGTCGTTTCTGTTGTCGGTAATAATACAGGGAGTTAAGTTGGTAAGCATATTAGGCACTATCGTTGGATAAATGCCGAAGTAAATGCGGAGGAAGGTGTTATACGCAATACTATTTCACGAGTAGGTAGCCAAAAAAACATTTATTATCGACGACCTACTGTGAATTTAAATAAGAAGTTATAGTGCCTTAAGGTAACCACGCATAACTAATTTTAGTGTAAATTGTACGTTGCTCACGAGATAAGCTCTTCAATCTATCATCTTGATAACTATTATCTGAATAACCTAAGTAGAACACCGTTTGAGGGTTTATTTTATATGCATAGATAAGTTGCGTAGTTAAGTTATTATCTTTCGCTGTATAAGCGTTAGGGTTGTTATCTAAGTTAAAATCAATATCGGTGTAGACCAAGTTGAATTTTAAGTAGCTATTAACATTAAATTGATAAGAAACTCGAAGTTCAGTTAAATTTTCTGTAAATACATTGGCATTATCTGCGTCTAAATCACTAAAGGTATGAGAAAACTCAAACTGTAAATGCTTGTTCACGTTGTAGTTAATACTGCCATAAAGTGCGACATAGTCGCCAAGTCTATTGTTTTCATAATCAATTTTATCACCTACGGTTAACTCAATATTGGTAAATATTTGTGCTGTAGGTTGAATAGAAGCATAGAAAACCGCTTGATTTTCTTCAAACCGATCTGTGTTACCGTCAATGGTATTATCTATCGGTAAATCAAAATTTAACTCATGGCGACGTAACCCCACTTTATCAGCGGCAACGAGTAAAACATTAAACAATGACTGCATAGGACCATCGATATTAAAGCTTGATGATATCGAGCGCTCAAGTAATTCACCGTTTTCATTGTGTAATATTTGCCACTGCCCAGCAAAGGTCATTTTTTGCCAAGCACTTTCTGGCTCACCGTACATTAATCGGTTAACTAACAATTTACTTTTTTGATAATCGGCACGTGGCATAAAACCAAGATCTGCACGGAACCTTGCACCAATTTCTTGGTGTTCAGCACTAACTTCCCAATATTCTGAGTCATGTTTAAAGTTTAATTTAAAGGCATTATCATTATAGTTTTCTTCTTTACCACTATCCGTAAACTGAGCCGAGTCTTTGGTATCAGCCATCAGCACTTGTGCTTGAAGCGAGTTCGAGTCATTGAATCGGTATTTTGAATCTATACCAGAAACAAAGTTATGGTAATTTTCGGTTTGGCGTAATGTACTGATCACACCAACTGAAAAGTCCTCGTTAACATCGTAACGATACTTAATAGCACCTGACTCACTATCATCGGTTAACGATATTAATCTTGAACCCGTATTACCCGGAAGAATAATGTTGGTTTGCGTATCATTAGTCATGAATGCGCCGTAAGTGTGTTTGCCTTCAGTGCCGGTTAATTTAGCACCATATTCAGGGTCAGCTATATTACGGGTATACACTAGGTCAAAGTTACTGGAAAAGTACTCTGAGTTCTCTACAAAAAATTGTCGTTTTTCGTCATAAAAAAGCGAAAAGGTTTTATTAACACTGAGTTGACCAGAGTCGGTTTCTATATTCGAAAAATCTGGATTTAAAGTCACATTTAACAGAGTGTTGGCATTAATGCCCCAACGTAGGTCTAAACCTGCATCAATGTCGTTTTCAGCTTCCCAGTCAGTTTTGGGGGTGAAAATTTCACGAGTTTCACTTCTGCTGGCGACTAAAGTGGGCGTAAGCATAATGTTTTTACTTGCCTTAGCGTTTTTAAAACCAACAACTTCAGGTGTTTGGCAAAGCCAGCAAGGGTTGTTACGATCTAACTCAATATGAGATATCCTCAACGATGTGTCTCGAGGATATACTCTAATTAGTTCTATTGCCCAAGTTTTAACGTCATCGTTGTCGTTAAAATTTAGGATATGGTATGGAATAGCTATTTCAACTTGGTAACCATCTTTTGTTATTTTTCCTGCAGACTGCCAAATTCCATCCCAAGCAGGGTCTTTACTGACGGTCATTTCATTAAAAATAGCATCATGTTGTACGCCATGAGGATTTACAAAAAACTCGTAATTTAAACGACGATTATTGTAGGTGTCTAATTTAAACCCAACTAAATCATCAAACCAGCGTGTGTCGCGGTCGCCTAAGAAGCCTTGAATTAACTCAGGGTTAGGATCTTGTGCAATAAAAGCAATGTAGAGGTAATCGCCATTTTCAACAATTTTTGCATTCGTTGAAACAGGGCTGGGTTTGTTGTTCCACGGGCTGTTTACAATATTCATTGGAACATCAAGAGCTTGTTGCCAAATGAGATCGTTTAATTCGCCATCAATGGTTAATTCAAGCTCAACATGAGGGATATTTAATTGTGCCTGGTTTACGGTATTTTCTTGCGCAAAACTCGGTTTTACAAATAGCATAAAGGCAGTGGCAACTGTAAACAGGCCACGAATACTAAACTTCAATTTTACCACTCCAATATTATTATTATTTTATGTGTTTAACGTAAGTTATATAACGTTAATAATAATTCCTTTTTTTAAATTGTTACAAATTTGCTAACAGATGGCAATATATAGTTCAATTTTGGTATAAAAAAACCACCATTAACGGTGGTTATTTATCAATAGATATAAATTGATACGCAGGCAATAATATTCAAGGTAAAGTTTACTTAAGCCATGCATAACTATATTTCATAAACACGCTGCGCTGTTCTTGCGTTAAATCTTGAATGGTTTCATCACTGTAGTGTTGATCGGAGTAACCTAAATAAAATACTGTTTGAGGATTTATTTTATAGGCATAAAGTAACTCTGAAGAAAGGCTTTTGCTATGACGATTAATATCTTCAGGCGCAATATATAAATAATTACTTGTGTTTCTACTGGTATTGTTAAAAACGACACTTAAACGGAGAAAGCTTTGTACATTAAATTGGTAAGTGGTGCGTAAATCAGTTAACCGGGCAATAAATACGTTTTCTCCTTCTGCATCTAGTTGCCTAACGGTTTGCTTTAGCTTTACTTCAACATGTTTATTGATGTTC
Organism: Colwellia sp. 6M3; assembly: GCF_014077595.1. Taxonomy (NCBI): domain Bacteria; kingdom Pseudomonadati; phylum Pseudomonadota; class Gammaproteobacteria; order Alteromonadales; family Colwelliaceae; genus Colwellia; species Colwellia sp. 6M3. Next base: position 17,162 of record NZ_JACGWF010000067.1, read on the forward strand.
CAATTTATATTACTACTGAGGCGATTTATTTTTCCTAAGCGATTATTGCGATAGTCAATTTTATCTCCTCGCGTAACATTAGCGTTTATATAAAGACCTAGCATAGGTTTAGTTTCTGCAAAAATAAAAAATTGATGCTCTGTAAATAACGTGCTGTTATCCGCAATTGCCAACTTGCTCTTATCAAGCCTACTACCGACGCTATCACGTTTTGTATAGCCAACTCTAAAGTAAGAGCTATAACGAGCATGAAGTTGTGCGTTTATATCAAACTCTTTTTCTATTAATTCATTGTTATCATTGTGAATAAGGTCCCAGTCAGAATATATTTTAAACTGAGTCCACCATTTATTTGGTTCGGCATACCATTTTCGATCACCGCCAACAGAAAATTTATTATGATCAACACGCGATATAAAGCCTAAATCACCACGAAACCCAGCGTTTTGTCGATCATAAGTTACCCGGTAATACCAGTTACTATCATTATGATAATAACCTGCTTTAAAAGCGTTGCCGGTAAAGCTTTCTGCTTTTATTGTCCTTAATACATTTTCGTTATAAATACAGTCACCAAACTGGCAATCATCGTTATTTTCTGGTGTTGCGCAACGAGCTTGTTCATCTTCTTCGTCTACATTACAAAATTGCTTAAACAAATCGTTTGGGTACTGGGTTGTAGAAAATAACGACTGAAATTTAAAAACGTCTTCAGTGTTTAAGCGAAATCTAGCATCAATTCCGTTAACGCTGTTTGAATAATCTTCTGCTGTTCGTAACGTGCTTATCCAGCCAAGTGTAATATCGTTATTTAAACTATAACGATATCTTAATGCCGCCGCCTTTGACTCGCCATCAATAGTGGCAACCGACGAAGAACGATTACCTGGTATTAAAATATTGGTATTTTTGTCATCGGTAATAAATAAGCCAAAGGCATGATTGTTTTCACGACCCGTTAATTTAGCGCCGTAATTAGGGGCATTAATGTTACGGGTATAAACCAAATTATAGTCACTATCAAAATAGTCTTGATTGTCGAGAAAAAACAGTCTTTTTTCGCGATTAAATAAAGCAAAATTATTGTTTATATTGAGTTGCGCGTTATCGGATTCAACCGTAGAAAAATCGGGGTTTATAGTCGCGTTTAGTAACCAGTCAGGGGTGATTCCCCATCGCAAATCTAAACTAGCTTCAGTATTGTTAGTATCTTGCCACTCGTTATTATCATCACGCTCTTGTGCTGCGCCCAAAACAATCGAAGGTGTAACCGTAAAGTTGCTGCCTTGTTTTGCACCTTTAAAACCTGAAGCTGTAGCTATTTGACATATTTCACAGCTGTTACCACGGTCTAAATGAATATTAGATAAACGCAAGCGCTCTTCTCGAGGGTAGTATCTAAGTAACTCTATTCCCCACGTTTGTTTACCTTCGATTTCTTGAAAGTTTAACATTCTCAAGGGCAGGGCCATTTCAACAATAAAACCATCGTTAACAATTTTGCCTGCGCTTTCCCATATGCCGTCCCACGCATCGCTTTCTTTTTGTGTTACCTCACTTTCAATACCGTCTATTTGTACTCCTAACGGGTTTACCAAGAAGCGATAGGCACTGCGTTGGTCGTTGTATGTGTCTATTTTTATACCCACTAAGTCATCACCCCATGACTTGTCTCTATCTTTTAAAAAAGCTCTTATCTCTTTAATATCAGGGTCTTTGGCAATAAAAGCCAAATAAAAATAGCCTTCATTTTCCATTAATAAAGCTTCGGTGTGCACTGGGCTTGGAATGTTGTCGTAAGGTCGCGTGATATTGTTGATTAATACTTTCTTAGCGGAGAGCCACTGGGGTTCACTTAATGATGCATCTATAACAATTTGACCTGAAATTTTCGGTATTTCTATAATTTCATTTTCAATGCTTATTATTTTATGGGTAGTAGTTGCATGGACTAATGATATTGATAATAAAATGGTTAAAGTCAATATCATTGGTTTTATTGAGAAATACATTCGGGCTCCATCGACGCGAGTTACAAATAATTACATACTGGCGCGTATGCTGAATAAGCAAGTTGGATGTGTCAAAATATATACGACAGTTAGGCCGTTTCGCAGGTTAAATTACTTAAAGAGGTCGATGTATTGGATTTTTGAGTGCTATTGTTGACTAAAATATTAAATTACTTAATTCATTATTACCATTTTGTTGTTTCTAAGATATTAGAATAATCGCTCGAATATTAAAAATTTCTGAAGCATAATAACGGTATCTACAGTACAAAAAAATCAGACTTGAAATCTAATATGCCAATATATTTACTTGATGTAATCGCCTTAAGCTGTTTCTTTATTTGTTGGGCTGGGTACACTGGCTTTGCACGTAAAAAAGCAAAAACAACAAATTGCATTGCTCGATGTTTACACCAGCATAGAGTGCATTGGATGTATGAAGTTATTGGACGCGATATTCGTGTTGGTGAAGCGGCACTTTTAGCGAACTTAGAACGCAATATTTCATTTTTTGCTTCTTCTACCTTATTAATATTAGCCGGTGTATTAACATTATTCGCGCAGGTTGATCGGCTCGAATCTGTTCTTGGGTCAATTCCTTACACTGAAACTCCAAATCATGCCATGGTTCAATTAAAGTTGAGTTTGCTGGCGCTTATTTTTGTTATGGCATTTCTACATTTTACTTGGTCATTAAGACAATACGGCTTTTTAAATGTAATGATTGGTGCATGCCCTTTTGATGACAGCGGCGAAAATGAAAACCTAAATAAATATGCTGAACAAATGGCGGTAGTACAAGACCAAGCCGCGCATGCATTTAACTATGGGTTGCGTTCGTATTATTTCTCTATCGCCGCTTTGTGTTGGTTTTTTCATCCGCTGACCTTTATTTTTGCCAGTTTATTTGTTGTTTTCACTTTATATAATCGTGAATTTCGCTCAAAAGCGGTAAAAGCGATAACATTAGGGCAGCAGTATCTTGACAACGAATTTGCCATTAGGCACTCCAAATCTAAACAAACCATTAAAGCTGACAGCAGCATAAGCAGTAAGTAAATATTATGTCAGCTAATAATTACGCTAAATTTTCACCGAAGCATTTTGATAGTTTTGATTGTTTAACATTAGCGCCCGGTATTTACTTTATTTTATTGTTCGTCTTGAGAGCTTATATTATTTGGATAATGTCGGTAACAAACATGCGTGACAATGTGGGCTTTATTCAGTGGGTATATCCACAAACGGCATTGTTTTACTTAAACTTAGCTTCTGGTGTTATCGGCCTTTTTGTAGTGCTTATTTTAAGTTTACGGCGACCTAAAGCGCCAACATGGGTCCGAACCTGTTGGCAAAAATGTAAAACGTTGCTTATTTTAGCCTTAGTGTTTGATTTAACGATTGGAGTGCTAGGTTACTTAATATGGCAGTTGCAGTCATTAGTTTGGATTATAATGCATTGTTTATTGGTAATATCTGCTATTACCTATATTTTACGAAGTAAAAGATTTACCATTAACATTGCCGAGTTTCCTGAAGTATTGCCGGAAAATAACACGCGTAAACATAGAAAAACTAAAGGGTTAGAAATTGATTGAAGAAAACACACAAGACGAACGGCTTATAATACTCGATACAGAAACAACAGGTATTAACCCACGAGAAGGGCACCGTATTGTTGAAATTGGTTGTGTAGAAATGATCAACCGGCAATTAACCGGCAGAAATTATCATGTTTACGTTAAGCCTATGGCACATGGTATGCAAATGGTCATGGACCAAGAAGTTATTAATATTCATGGTTTAACCGATGACTTTTTAAGAGATAAACCTAGATTTGAACAAATAGGGCAGGAGTTTTTAAACTTTATCAAAGGTGCACGTTTAGTTATTCATAATGCCAAGTTCGATGTTGGTTTTATGGATCATGAATTTGCCATGATGCCAGGTTTTCCAAAAACGACAGATGTTTGTTCGATTACCGATACTTTAAAAGTATCAAAAGACGAGTTTGGCTCACCTAAAACCTTAGATTATTTAGCGCGTTTTTATAAAGTTGATAAGTTAATTGACCGTACCTATCACGGTGCATTAATTGATGCCCAGTTGTTGGCCTTTGTTTACATAGAAATGACCCGTAAACAAGCTACCTTCAATTTAAACCAAGGTGAAGGCCAAGGTAGTGATGCAAACGCTATTCGCAGACTAACTAATGACCGCCCAAAATTAAAGGTTTTAGCTGCTACTGCCGATGAACTAACAGAGCACGAAAACCGTTTAGCAATTGTCAAAGACAAAGGGGCTGCGCCGCTATGGTTAGAATAAAGAGAATAAAAATAAAAAGGCTTAAAATAATCAATCTTTTGTTAAAAAACGCTATAGGGCGTTTTTTTACTATCAAAGCATTACTCAATAAATTTTTATCTACTACTGTACTTACCTTACTATTTAGCTTAAATGCTAATGCACAGCAATTACCCGCAGAAATTGAATATTACAACGACGATAACGTAACCAACCAAATTCCTTATTTTGATAACCGCTTTCGCATTGACGCTCAACTTGACGAAGTTACTTTGCTGTTTTATCACAAAAATGGCGCTCAGCCCGTGATACTTGTTAGGCCGAACGGTTCGAAATTAAATATCAATAACTATCCTGAAGATAAAGTGCAATGGTTTGATGACAGCACATTCGACATGATTAAAATCAAATCGCCAATGATTGGGCCTTGGCAAGTTATAGGTGAAGTACAACCAAACAGTAAAATCATGGTTGTTTCAGAAATTAGATTAGAGGTAACGCCTTTACCTGAAATTATTCTACAAGGCGAAACACTTAAAATGTCAGGCAGGCTATTTAATGGCGATGTGCCAATTGACAACCCTTCCTTTAAAGATGTTCTTGCACTTGATGTTGATTTTTTCAGTACCAATAATTCAGCGTACGATAACTTCGGTGCAGCGCCCGTTAAACTGGCGTCATTTAGAGACGACGGCAGAGACTTAGACGAACACGCTAAGGACTCAGAGTTTACGGGGGAATTCAAATTAGACTTTGCTCCTGGTGAATGGCAACCTATCTATATTGTTAAAATGCCAATGGCCACGAGAGAATTAAGACAAAAGCCGGTGGTGGTGCATAAAAACCCAATAACTATATCGGTAGCAACAACTCAAAACATCAACGGTGAGCATATTGCGACATTTACTATCGATAACACGCTAGTAAAAGCCGAAAGCATACTTATTCAGGGTAAAGTAACGTTTCCAGATCGTCAGGTATTGCCTTTTACGGTTAAGCAAGAAAAAGGCTTAAAGCGTATACACAAAATTGCATTTACTGAACCTGGCGTACATCGTATAGAAACAAGTGTATTCGGCGACACCATTAACGGCAGAGAATTTAGGGCACAACTGCCCGAGTTTACGTTTAATGTTGAACGCGCAGGTAATTCAGGTACTTCAACTCTCAGTGGTGATACTAGTCATTTAACGTTAGAACAAAAAAAAGCCCAAGCAATGGCTAACGCAGCATTAGAAGCTGAAAAAATGGCCCAAGCATTAGCACAAGCAAAAGCAGACCAAGCGGCGAAAATAGCCCAAAAAGAAAAAGAAACATTATTCTATATTATTGGCGGAAACACGTTAGTGATCATCATTGCGGCGCTTATGTTTGTTTTTATTCGCCGTAAAAAGAATAAATAACGAAAAGTTTTCGTATTTATTTGCCTGTTTTGCTGTTAAAAACGTCGGATTGTTCATCAATTAGACATATAAACAAATGAATGGAAAAAACTGGTTGACGGCATCGAATGTTAACCGTATTATTCCCGCCGCATTCAACGAGTTGTTGTTGAAAGCAGTGATTAATGTGTGGAGTGGTAGTTCAGTTGGTTAGAATACCGGCCTGTCACGCCGGGGGTCGCGGGTTCGAGTCCCGTCCACTCCGCCAATTAATCCAAAGGTTGTAAGTCCTTTCAAAATTTACAGAAGCAAGATGTGTGGAGTGGTAGTTCAGTTGGTTAGAATACCGGCCTGTCACGCCGGGGGTCGCGGGTTCGAGTCCCGTCCACTCCGCCAATTGTT
>NZ_JACGWF010000085.1:0-17662 GCF_014077595.1 Colwellia sp. 6M3
CTTCGGAATAGCTTGTTTAATTTCCGAGATATCTTTTCATGTAAAAGCCCACCATTTAGTCTAAACCGTTCATTATTTAACCCCATAATAAAGCCTACAATTCCTTTACTATTTCAATTAACTCTGTCGTAGAAATAGATGGTGTACGTTCTAAATATACAACGTCGCAAATATCTTTAAACTCATCAAACTTACCCGCCCAATCGTCTCCCATCACTAACACATCGGCTTCAAATTGTTCAATATATTCTCTTTTTAGTTCGAGCGCCTCTTCAAAAAAGACTTGATCAACACATCTTAATGCAGCGACTATTTCTGCTCGGCTGGCTTGTTGACACACAGGGTAACGTTGTTTTTTTGAATAATTTAGTGCATCAGTAGAAATACCTACCGTTAAATGATGGCCGAGAGCTGCTGCTCTTTTTAATATATTTAAATGGCCGACATGAAAGATGTCAAAAGTGCCAAATGTTATAATTCTTTTCATTCAAATATTCCTTTATTTACTGGTTGAAAGTACGCTTAATTTTTTGTAGTTTTTGTAAAAGAGCGTTTGGGGTAACACTTAACAAGTTATACTTTAGAAAAATAGGTAAACTAAATTGTAGCGTATTAGCATCCTGTAGGGCTTTCTCGGCCAAAGAAAAAAGACTCTCATTTAAATAATCTTTATAATATTTTAAATGAATACTGCGCTCGATTAAACTCCAGTTCACTCTCAATTCGATATTATTATCTTTAACGAACAACATTAATTCTTTTAAACAGACAAGTTCAGCCATATGCATGGCATTATTATTCGAAGAATAATTTTGGCCATGAAACACATGTATAGCCAAAGGTTCCTCAACAAAATCAAAATCAGTTACTAATGAGAATCTAAGCCATACATCCCAATCATCGACCCCCATCAATTCTCTTTTTTCATTGAACAATCCTACTTGATCAAATACTGATTTGCGCACTACAACTGAACATGTTGGAACTAAGTTCTCCAAAACAAGCGAATTGAATATTTTTCCGCGACCATTATTTCTAGTGACTGTGATTTTTTTAGAGTTAGGTGACGTAAATTCTTTTATTGAGTATGAATACACTAAACCTATTTTTTTATTTGAAAACAAAGGTATCTGTTTAGCTAGCTTTGTAGGCAACCAAAAATCATCTTGATCACAAAAGGCTATAAATTCACCTTTGGCATGTTTTATCCCAAAATTTCGAGCATTAGCGATACCGCCATTGACTTTTTTTAATGGTTTAATTCTATTATCTATAGCCGCCAACTTGTCAATTAGTGCATCAGAATTATCGGTTGAACCATCATTAATTAATATGAGTTCAAAGTTTTCATAAGTCTGATCCACTAAAGTTTTTACTGTGTCTTCCAAGTATTTAGTTCCGTTATATACGGGAACAATAATTGAAACTAAAGGTTGAGGCATATTTTCTCCGAAAAAATTTTGATCTATTATTAATTAACACTTATCACGTTATTTTTTGAACATATTTTGCAATTCTTGCAGTAAGGATCTATTACCAAAGAAAACAGCTAAAAAATATCCCACGCCACCCGCTAGAATATCTACACATAATAACGTTGCGCCTTCAATTTCAAGCGACAAATTAGCAACTATAATGATTAATATCATTATTATAGAAGCCAGTAAAGAGGGACTTAAAGCTCTAATTATAGAAAACACATTGGTTGGTAATATTTTTGTAATTTCATATAACATTTTTATATACGCAGCCATTATAGAAATTACCCAAGCCCATGCTAAACCCGTAATTCCGGTGTCAATGAGTGGAATTACAGCTAAAACAAACACAACTATTGTTATAATATTATTCTTTAAAACTATATTTGAAAGACCCAAAGCATTTAGCATCCCAATTGACGTTTCTGTCAACAGCCTAAACGGTAAAGCAAAGCAAATAATTTGAATAATAATAGCGCTTTCGATCCATTTGCTTGTTAGTACTACTTCAATAAGTGGTTCAGCAACTAAGCCTAATCCGAAAAATAATGGGAAAACAAATAAAGAGATTAAACGTATCGACTTTAAGTAATAAGAAAGCACCCTGGGCTTGTCGTTATTGATCTTACTAAAAGCAGGAAAAGCTATTCTTCGAAGTTCTGGGGATAATTTACGCAGGGGAATAAAAGATATTTGTAACCCCACGCTATAGATACCAAGTTGAGAAGTAGTGAAATAATACCCTCCAACAATAAAATCTAACTGGCTATTAATTTCTGCGATGATTGATGAAATAGAGTTTTGTAAACCAAATGATAATAGCCGACTAGTTCTTTTGAAGTGCATGCCAAATGTAAAATCCGTTTTCATCAATAGGTTTGATGTTATCGATTTAACAAGGCTATTTACGACTAGACCAATAGCGATAGCCCAATACCCCATACCTAGATATGCGGCAACCAGAACAGAGGCTGGTGTAATCACTCCCATTATTAAGTCTATTTTTGCTAGAACTTTAAATTTCATTTGCTTGGCAAGCAATGCCATCGGGCGCACAGAAAGTGCCTCAATGAAATATGTAAACGCCATAAGCTGTAAAACTAACTCTGCTTGCTCTGTTTCGTAAAAACTAGCAAACCATGGAGCAAGAAAAAACTGTATGGCGGTGAATAATATTCCAAGCAGTATAGTTAAAGTAAAGAGAGTATCGAGTATAGGTTTACTGACTATTTTGAATCTAATAATGACATTACCAATGCTCAAAAAATTACCAGACATAAGTATTGCTGTCATTATCCCTACAATAGCCATAATGCCATAGTCTTCACTATTGAGTAGTCGAATTACCCAAAACGTTGCTCCCCAACGTAACAACTGGATAATAAATTTGCTTACCGCAAGCCATTTCATACCAGAAACAACAGAAGCCTTAAGGTTATCGCTCATTGTAGTAGCAGCATAATTTAATTGTTAGGTTCAACAACATTTTTGATAAATATCTAAGTATTGTGTCGCACACTGCTCTAGCGAATAATTAACCAAAAATTTTTCCTTGTTAGTCTTTGTAAAATGCTCAAATTCAGAATTTTTTGCTATTATGTCGGCTATATTTTTTGATAAGCACTGTATATCTCCATATTCATACAAATAGCCATTAACACCGTTCTGTACCAACTCACTATTGCCACCAACATTTGATGCTATTATAGGTGTACCACTTGCTATTGCCTCCAGTATAGCGAGAGACAACCCTTCAGTTTCGGACGTAACAATTAAACAGTCGATATTGGTGTATATTTCATCTCTGTCTGTAATAAAACCATTAAACGTCGACTCAACATCTGGAATTTTTAACTCAGCCAGCTTTCGATTGTTTTCGAGTAAATCACCCGTACCAAAAAAAGTAAGTGATATGCGTTTTTTAAGGCTGTCTGGTAATAATGATACCGCCTCTATCAATATGTGTTGAGCCTTCAAAGGCACAAACCTGCCAACTAAACCTAAACGAAATTTATTAGATAAGGTTTTATCTTGTTTCCGCTCTAATACACCATTAGCTATCGTAATACTTTTACCTTTGAAGTTGGGGTAAGTTGCTAAAAACTTGGTTTCAGCCATTTTTACAACAAAAACCATAGTGTCAACTCGAAAAGAAGCGAGTTTATATATCAAATACCACTTTAATGATTTATTCACCTGGTTATTATGGTGTGTAAAAACAATTTTTGTATTCACACCAAATGATGCAATGAGAACTCGCAGCAAGCAGTGAAGGCTATGAACATGAACTACGTCCATCATTTTAATTGTACTTCTAAGGACTGATAGTTTGGAGGTGATAGTTAAGAGGATATTCTGAGCTATAACTTCTTCTTCGAGGGGTTCACCATGATCTCCCATAGATAATATACTTACATCAAGCTTTTGATAACGTCGCTGGACGTTTGCTATGTCGATGCCAAACCTTTCGGCGCCGCCGACGTTTAGACTACTTAATACATGTAAGACCTTCATGTTTAATATACGACTCTTTTAATGCTTGTTTTAATAAAGGAAATTATGCTTTGAACTATTGGAATATAGCATAATGTACGACGTATTAAATATATGTTTGATGTGGCTGTTGTTGGAAAACAATATTGTTGTTTATAGCTATCAATGCTCCCTCTCATCAAGTCATACTTTTTTAACCCCTGTTTATAGGCTAAATCTATAGCACAATAGTGCATTGCTGCGCCTAAACTATTATGGCCATCTACTCTTTTAATGCCACTTTGATAATAAAACAATATATTACCTTTGATTAAACCGTAAAATACGGCAAGCACTTCATTTTGATAAGATAATTTAAACATCACTAGCTTCTTCTTTAAAAGCATATCTCTGGCATAGTTTTTGTGGAACTCAGTAAATTTATCACTACTAAATGCCCCTACTTTACCTTTTTCGTGCCAAACACTTTGATGGTTAACTTTGAGTTGCTGATAAAAGTCGTCGAAGTTTGCACTGTTATCTAATAATTCTATTTGGTAAATGTTTGTTTTCGCTATTGAACGTATTTTTCTTCTTAGCGTTTTACCTGGTAAATCAGCAATTAACTTACTCTCTTCAAAAACATCAACACAATACCTAAAACCATTTATCTCTTCTTGCTTGATCCAAATACTATGATTTAATGACTTTAGCCAATCATAAATATTACTTTTGGGGAGTATATTTTCAAATGATGCTTTTTTTATAGCGTGTTTAGTAACTATTTTAGAGAATTTGGCAAATACTTCACTCTTAAAGTTACTTTCAATAATGAAGTCTTGAAATTCACTACATACTTCGTCTACTTCATTTTCGCCTGTCGCAATAAAGCGTAGTTCATTGATAAAACGCCCTTTTTTTATATAACAAGGTATAACGCCCACTAATTGCTGTTTAAACCAATACGTGCAGATAAACAACGTATCATTTTTTCGAAAATACACTTCGATCCAATTTTTAATCCAAGTCCACTCAACACAAAGTAAACTCGAAGGCTGTTTGTCTAAAAAAAGGTTCCAGTGATTTTCTAACAATATAAAGTCACTAAAGGTAGTGACAATCGACTCTTCAATTTCACTCACCTCTACTGAATTATCATTGAGAAGGCTTGGAGTCGGCTTCACTTTATAACTTTTTATATGGTGGTTTTGCTAAAATATAGTCTCTATATTCATTAGGGTTACCCTCTTTTTCAGTTTCTGCAGCTTTAGCTATATTATACATCTCTCGAGCAGAAACGTAGTGGAGTACATAGTTGTCTCCATCGTTGTATTTACTCTCCAAATAGCTATGCATGTTGTGACGGTGCTCTCCTAAGAGAGTATCCATGTCACACTCTTGGGTGCCATGAGTATGTATTTTAATAAAAACCCACTCTGGCTTGCCTTTAACATGAATGTGAGAGTTAACCCATTGGTCGATTCTTGACTTAATGGGTGGCATTACCTTTCTTATATCTGAGTTTTCAATGTGAGGTAGGCCTTTTGCTGTGCGCCATCGAAGGTTTATACCTAAAGGACCTTGAATTAACATCAAATCGCCTTGTGGTTCCTTGCCTACTTCTGCGTCAACGCCTGTATTATGGCTCTTGCATTCACCTTCTTTACCAGAGGCATAGTAAATTGCATTCACTTTTTTAGTTTGAGCTGGGCTAGGGGCTGATGGCAAAGTCATATCAACATAACAACCTGTTTCTACTAATAAACTTAACTCGTTGTCTATTCCACACTTAACACCGCCAGGCAACGAATTGTCTAATGCCCAATTTCCGTGGATAAAAGCATACATTACTTGGCCTGTTACTGGATGAGTGGGTAATGCGCCATGGTCTTGGTGCAACATCGACGCAAAATCTACAATTGTTTTAGTGAAATTTTCGGCTGTGTCGTCATGATGGTGTAAATGGATCTCGATTTCACCGAAACCTTGATAACAAATATCTGACAACTTCGCTAAGTGTTCGAATCGATATTCTTCCTCCGGGTAGAAAAAACAATGTTTTGGATGAAAGCCATCAGCATCTTTATGTTGTTTTGCCATTTTAGGGTAATCTTCACACCAACGGTCAACCCTTGCTCTTTCAATGTCTATATCATCGTTATTCCATTGAGGCTCAAAATGATCAACAAAACAGAACATTATATGAATGGGCCCCTCAACTTTAGGCTTATTAAAAAGTTGTTTTATGTATGGAATAAACCATACATCCATATTTTTCTTTTTTAGCACTAACCAAAAGGCAAGCACTGCTAAAAGGGCTATGATTAAAATAAAATACATTATTTTTTTTCTCCAGATCTTGCTGTGCGCTGCCAACCACCGCTTTTATGCCCTTTTAAAAACTTTAAAAAGCCTTGTCCTAAGGCAATGTTCATTGATAAAAAGAAGCTAATTATCGATATTGCATTATTCACTTTTTCGCCGTTATCTATTTTTCGCTGGCCGTAAAGGCCAATGGTATAAAACAACACTTGCCCTACAAACACAAGTTTATAGAACGGGTTTGCAATTAACGCTAGATTTGTTAAAAAAATAACTAACATCAAGTGTGGTGCAAACCAACGTAACACCTTATGAGACCAGTAACATAAACTAAACCATCCTTGCAAAGGCGATAATGCCCAAAAGTTCACCATAAAGGCTTTATAGTTACCCACGCCAATTCTTACTCTTCGCCCATATTCTTCTTTCAAAGATGGGGCAATTTCTTCAGTCGCGATAGCTAATTCATTGTAAAGTACTTGATACCCCTGTTTCTTAACATTCATAACAATACAAAAGTCATCTACAACAGTATCTTTAGGTAAAGGAATATATAGCTCGCGCTTTATCGCATATATAGCACCATTGGCACCTAATAAACCGCCTAATGCTGATTCATATTTTTTAAGTAGCTGTTCGTACTGCCAATATAGACCGTCTTGGTTTTGATTGCCGGCATCGGTTTCTAAAATTAACTCACCAGAAACCGCACCAACTTTATCGGTAAAGCTGCGTATTAATATATCGACAGCATCATTATTAAACTCTGTATTAGCATCGGTTAGCACTAAATAGTCTGCAGTTGATTGCGAAATTAGATCATTTAAAACTGATATTTTCCCTCTATTTTCAGGGAAATCGTGTGCTTTGACGCGAGGTTCGGTAAATCCGGTAATAATCTCACCCGTTTTATCTTTACTACCGTCTGAAGCAACTAAAATGTTTAATGTGCCTGGGTAGTTTTGCGCTAATGCGTTTTCAATGCGTGCTTTAATGCAAGACTCTTCGTTGTACGCCGCGATAATAATGTCTACGCTTGGGTATTCAGTAATATCTTGTAGCGTAATGCTTTTTGGCTTAACAAGTAATTTTAATAGAAGCGGATAAACAAAGTAGGAATACATTAATAAACTTAATGATACCCAAAAAATAACTAACATTTATTTACACCTTTTTGTATTACTTTCGCGGGAATACCAACAGCAGTAACATTACTCGGCAAGTTTTTAACCACCACTGCATTCGCACCAATTTTTACATTATCACCAATGGTAATACCACCAATAATTTTTGCGCCAGCTCCAATAAAAATATTGCTACCTAACACAGGTGCTTTACCTTTTTCGTCACCAATAACCACACCGCTTTCCACCACAATATTGTTACCACCAACAACTTTAGAGTTTATAACAACACCTACTGGGTGCATAATAACAAACCCTTTATCAAATCTTGCCCCTGCACCGATAACACAACCATTAATTACACGATTCAACCATAAAGTAATAAGTGCTAACGGGGATAGTTTATATTTTACTAACCAGCTAGTGAGACGATATAAAGCATTCGCAGATGTGCCATCACTCACTAATGTTCGCACCAGTGATACTTGATAGCCTTCATCAGTTAATATTTGCTGTTTTTGCCTAATGTCACTTTTTAGATATTTCATGATTCATCCATTTTTTCTAAAACATGCTGAACATTGTTTTGCCAATTAAATTGGCTCGCATGTTTAAGAATAACTTCAGTTGACCATTTAATGTTCATTGCTTTTTCCATTGCTGCGGCCAACATTAATTCATTTTTAGCATCAACCAGCAAACCTACATCATTGTTAACAACTTCAGGAATTCCCCCTACACGGGTGGAAATTACAGGAGTACCGCTTGCGAATGATTCCAACAATACGTTGGGCACTCCTTCACGGTAACTCGGTAGAACTAAAAAATTAGCGCAACGAATATACTCAGCAACTTGTGATAAAACTACAGAACCACGTAATCGAATACTATCAGTAAGCCCATGCTGGTTAATTTTATCCACCAAACTATTTTTCATTGGCCCTTCACCTATAATGTCTAGCTGCATTTCAGGAAACTTTTGTTTCACTTGAATAAATGCTGCAAGCAGTTCGTTACACCCTTTTGTTTCAATTAAACTCCCCACAAAAACAAAATTTTGGCGATACGGCTTCTGATTTATCGGATAAAAAACATCAGGATTTACACCATTATAATTAACGGATAATTTCTGCTTACTAATACCTATACCTTTCAAAGCATCAGCTAAAGCTTGGCTAGCACAAAAAATTGTATTTGCTTTATTAAGCCATTTTTTCATCAAACGACTACGCGCTGGGAACTTACTATTTTCATTAACATCTGTACCATGCACCTTCACAAAAAAAGGTAACTGCATGAACTTATTCAGCATAGAGGCAGCAACTGCATCGGGGAATCCCCATGAGGCTAAAATTGCAGAGAAACGCTGTTTTTTTATCCAAGGCAAATAAAATAGTAATGATAAAAATTGAAAAGCAGGAACGATTCGTCGACCAAATTTAGGTATATAAAAATATGGGCAATATTTGATATTCTGCGAGCTATCGCATGCCTGGCGATGACTTAGCCATTCTTTCCAGGGCAACAATACAATAATTTTTACTGCTAAATTTGTATTGAGAAGGTCAAATTGTTGCTTGTTAAAACTTGCTCTATTCGGTCCCCATGGAACTGGATATAAATTAGTGATAATAAGTAAGGGCTTTTTTGCTTCAAGCATCTACTTAGCAAGCCTTTCGTAAACAGGCAAGTACTGTTTAGCTGTATTTAACCAATTGCGCTCTTCTCGCACAAACGTTAAACCTTGCTCACTTATTTGTTTTAATAATATTTCATTATCAATTACTTCAATAATTTTAGAGGCTAATGCGGCTGCATTGTCTGCTGGAAATAAAAAGCCTGTTTCCCCGTCAACGATCAGTTCACGATGTCCACCAATATCTGATGCAATAACAGGTTTAAACTGTGCCATAGACTCTAACGGTTTTAACGGTGTAACTAACTCAGTTAAACGAATACTTTCACGAGGAAATACCATTACGTCGGCCAAGCTATAATAACGACTCACTTGCTCAAAGGGCACACGGCCAACAAAAGTAACAAATTTGTCTAACTTAGCTTGAGCCACTTGTTGTTTTAAGTTTTCAAATTCATTACCGGCACCAACTAGCAGCAAGTGAATATCATCACGAGTTTTCGCAATAGATTCCATTGCATCAATTGCGTAAGCTAAACCTTCGTACTTAAAAAAAGTGCCGACAAATGCCACCACTTTTTTACCTGATAAGTTAAGAGATTGTTCTAATTCGTTATCTCTTTGATAGGACGGTTGGAAATTTTCAATATCTACAGCGTTAGGAGTTACAAATATTTTATGCTCAGGTATGTTTCGTTTAATGATATCCGCTTTTAACCCCTCACAAATACAACTAACAGCATCTACTTTTTCAAAAGCACTTTGTTCAATCGTTTTGATCATACGATACTTAAAGCTGCCTTCTTTAGTTTTTCCGGTGTCTACAGCTGCATCTTCCCATAGTGCTCTCACTTCATAAGTAACAGGAATATTGTGTTTTTTCCCTACTTTAACGGCAGCTAATGCGTTGAACATAGGCGAATGGGTTTGAATAACATCAGGCTTATCTGCCAAAACGGCTTTTTCAATTCGTTTAGCTAAATGATTGATGTGTAATATATAATTAATTAAAGGTATTTTAGATAAAAAGGAGGTCGACTTTTCAGTACGTTGATAAACAACACCTTCAACATCTTCTTCTAAGGCTTTAAATTCTTGATAGCGTTGGCTTGTTAGCTGATTGGTGGCTATTCCAATCTTTCGTTGATGACGAATAATAGCGTCAGAACGCAAAGAATAACCACTTATATTTGGTCTCGAATATTCCAATACATGTAAAACTTTCAACTAAATTTCCTTCTCACTAAGATTTTAACCAAACAAAAAAAACATAAGAAAAATAACTAGCGACCCTTGCCAAATAACACAATTTCAACGGTGCGGATTAAAATCAGTAAATCCAACATAAAGCTGCGATGTTTAATGTAATACAAATCGTATTTTAGCTTTTCTAAAGAGTCTTTTTCTGTAGCACCATATGGGTACTTAAGTTGAGCCCAGCCGGTTAAACCAGGTTTAACATTGTGGCGTTCGTTATAATAAGGAATGTTTTTGATTAATTGTTGAACAAATTCTGGGCGCTCAGGTCGAGGGCCAACAAAACCCATATCACCCATCATTACATTATAAATTTGTGGTAATTCGTCAATGCGATATTTTCTAATAGCTTTACCAATTCGAGTTGTTCTATCATCATCTTTTGAAGCCATTTGCGCGCCATTTTTTTCTGCGTCGATTCGCATACTTCTAAATTTAACAATTTTAAAAGCTTGACCGTCTAAACCCACACGTTCTTGAGAATAGAAAATAGGCGCTTTTATGCCATCTTCAAGCTTAATTAACAATGCTGTGATCAGCATTACAGGCCATGTAACAAGAAATAAGAAGAAGCCCATAGTCGCGTTGAAAATCCAATCGAGGGTGTTTCGTAAATGATTAGCAGAAGCAAAGCCATTGGAATATATAACCCAGCTTGGATAAATTAAGTTAACTGCAATCTGGCCGGTTTCTCGTTCAATAAAGTCAAGAATCTCCGTTATTTCAACGCCTCTGATTTTACAGGCAAAGAGTTCGTCAACTGGCAAGTTCTCTCGGCGTTCATCATTGGCAACAACGATTTCATCAATTTGATGTTCTAGAGCGTAATTAACTAACGAGCAGTCTAAATTAATTCTATTTTCGTTGACAATGCCATGATCGGCATCACCATTCATAACGACAAAGCCGTGCATAAAAAAGCCTTGACGGTCAACGTCGCGTCGCATGCGCTTCTCTATAATTGAAGCTCTTTCACCTGCTCCTAGTACTAAAATATTACGTTTGTTGAAACCAAAAAAGTCTATTTGCAATGTAAAGTACCTTACACCGCATACCAAAAAGAAACTGACTAATGAAGCGCCCGCAAGTAACTCAATGGCTAAAGATCCTGAGCCATAAAAAGGGTTAACTAATGAAACAATAAAAAAACCTATCGCTATAGAAACAAGCAACCTTCTAATTACTCCTCTTAAATTCTCTCTTAATTTTGAATCATAAAGTCCCATAGCTAGGCATGATAACTGTACTACTAAGGCAAAAACCACAGAGTGTATAAATAGAATATTCATCGGTATACTTTGCGTATCATGTACTACAAACTGAAAGACTTTATTTAAGTACAAGCTGAGCAAAAGTGCGCCTGCAAAGCAGACAAACTCGATTAAGACTAAAGATTTACTACCCGCTGATAAATCACGAAATTTAGGGCTAGACATTAGGTAAGAAAATTCCTTTCTAGTGAGAAAAAATAGTTCAGTAATAGATGTTTTTATTTTTTAAGCTGTATATTAGAATTGATTCACTGCTAAATGTAAACAATAGACTAATTTAAATACAACAATTACAATCCGATTACAGAAATTAATAATGTGCATCAATTGTGAAAATCAAATACAATCAATCAGCTTATATAAAAATCGGTTGTAAATAATAAGGTTAAAACCATGGAAAAACGCATGACTAATACATTAAAAGCGATTCTATTTCTTACTCTGGGTTACATTTTAACTGGGTGTAGCTCTACTACATTACCTCCTGCTAAACTTCATCAGTCGAATACTGTTGATGTAGACTCATACAAATATTTAATTGGTGCGGGCGATGTGGTTAACATTTTTGTTTGGCGAAACCCTGAAGTTTCTGGCACATTTAAAGTCCGACCTGATGGTATGATAACAACGTCACTAGTTGAAGATATTCCTGTATCAGGTAAAACTCCAACTGAGCTAGCCCGCTCAATTGAAGAGATACTTGCCACTTACTTGCGTGAACCTGTTGTAACCGTAACCGTTAACAACTTCGTTGGTCCTTTTAGTGAGCAAATTCGTGTTATTGGTGAAGCAGCAGAACCCCAAGCAGTTAATTATATACAACACATGACATTATTAGACGTGATGATTCGTGTAGGTGGTTTAACTGAGTTTGCTAACGGTAACGGTGCAAAATTAGTAAGAATTGAAAATGGCCTTCAAAAGCAATATGAAATATACATTGAAGATTTGATAAAAAATGGGGAAATATTGGCTAACGTTGATGTATTACCTGGCGATATTATTGTAATACCTGAAACATGGTTTTAAGCACAATATTTTTATTTACCTGTTTTAGAGGTCAGGAATGCAAGAAATTATAGAACAAATTGTCGATTATCTTAAAGGCATTTGGCTTAAACGACGCTTTATTATCATCTCGACTTGGTTGATATGCCCTTTTGCTTGGATTTTTATTTCCCAAATGGATAATGTTTATGAGTCTGATGCACGAGTATACGCTGATACTCAGTCTATTCTTGGTCCTTTACTTAAAGGGTTAACGGTAAACACTGACCCCGAGGTACAAATACGATTAATGATTAAAACGTTGTTAAGTCGCCCGAACTTAGAGCGTATTACGCGTATGACTGATCTTGATGTTCAAGCCAATACACCCGCAGCTTATGAAGAGCTAATAGATAATTTAAAATCTAACATTATAATTAAAAAAACGGGTGGTCGTAACGAAAATATATTTACTATAACTTATCGCGATAAAAACCCAGAAATGGCTAAGAATGTTGTAAATTCTGCACTGACAGTATTTATTGAAAATACCTTAGGCGAAAACCGTAGTGATTCTAATACCGCACAAAAATTCTTAACCACACAAATAAAAGATTATGAGAATCGCTTATTGGCAGCTGAGTCTCGCTTGACTGATTTTAAACAGAAGTACAGTGGTGTATTACCTGATCAATATGGTGGTTTTTATCAAAAACTAAATATTGTTAAAGAGCAACTCAAAATAACTGAACTGAACTTGCTTGAACAGCAAACACAATTAAAATCAGCAAAGTCACAATTGAGCTCTTCACCATCTAGTAGTGATAATGCCCAAAATAATATAATGAACTCTAATAGTATTCAAACAACTTATGACGATCGAATTTCGGAGTTAGAAGCTAATTTGGATTCGCTACAATTACGTTATACTGAAATGCATCCTGACGTTAAAGAAGTTAAACGCAGGCTTGATCATTTAAACAAGCAACGTAGCAAAGAAATTGACGAATATTTAACTGCCACAAACGGTGGCGATAGTAATAAGCTTTCAACTAGCCAAAATCCTGTTATTCAACAATTACAAATACAAGTGAATCAACTGGAAAACGCCGTTGCTTCAACTAATGTTCGAGCGAAAGATTATCGCCAACAAGTTAAAGAATTAGAAAGTAAAATTCATATATTACCTGAAATTGAAGCTGAATTAACCTCGTTAGATCGTGGTTATGAAATAACAAAAGAGAAATATGAAGAATTACTTAATCGTCAGGAAACGGCTCAATTAGCACAACAAGCAGATGAAACTACTAACCCTATACAATTTAGAGTTATTGACCCACCTAGAGCACCTACAGAACCAGCAGGACCAAAACGAATTCTGTTTTTGTTTGCCGCTACAATTTTTGCATTTGGTGTAGGTGTTGGTTTATCACTATTATTTAGTCAAATTAACCCTGTAGTTACCTCAAGTAGCCAAGTGTCAAAACTTACTGGCATTCCTGTTTTTGGTATTGTATCTGCCACCGAAAACTTAGGTTTACAACGTTGGCATAAAAGAAAAACCCTGATATTTATTGTTTCTAATAGTGTATTACTGATAATGCTGGCATTTTTTGTACTTTATGCCATTGCACCCAATGCTATATTAGCGCCGATCAGAGGAATTTTATAATTTATGAGTATCATCGAAAAAGCGCTAGCAAAACAGCAACAGAAAAATAATCAAACTTCTGTTGAAGTGGAGCAACAAACGCCTCAAGAAGAAACCTCCAACAATACTGTTGATTTAAGCCCAAAAGATATCTTGGCGCTTGATAAAACAGGTTTAGCTGAACGAGGTTATCTCATTGATAATGGTACTCGAAAGAGTATTAAAGATGAGTTTAGGCAAATTAAACGCAAGTTACTCAATAATGCCTTTGGCAACGCTTCGAAAACTCTTCACCATAGTAATTTAATTATGGTTAGCAGCGCTAAGCCTAATGAAGGGAAAACCTTTGTGGCAATCAATTTAGCGCTTAGTATTGCCCTTGAGCAAGATAAAACTGTACTACTTATTGATGCTGACGTACTTAGACCGAGTGTAGTACGCGAGTTAGGTGTTGAAGAAAAGCCTGGGCTTATTGAGTATTTATTAGGTAAGTCTGAAAAAGTAAGTGATATTATCTATAACACCGATATCGATAAACTTAAACTCATTCCAGCGGGTAAGCCACACCATTTATCTAACGAGTTATTAGCCAGTGAGAAAATGGCTACGTTAGCGAATGAATTGGCTAACCGATATCCTGATCGTATCGTTATTTTTGATTGCCCGCCATTAATAGGTGTAACCGAAACACTGGTTCTAGCTAGTCTAATGGGTCAAGGTGTGATTGTAGTTGAAGAGTCTAAAAGTTCTATAGCTGATATACAGGCAGCAACACGACACCTCAATGAAGACCTAGCATTAGGACTCGTTCTTAATAAAGCAATAAGATCTCATAAGGATTTGTATGGCTATTACGGCTATGGGTATGGCGCATAAAACTAAACTCAGTGCGGTTTGTGTTGCATTGATTTGCTCTAACTTTGCTAATGCAGGTGACTGGCAGTTTGACCCCAGTATCAACATTGATGAAACATATTCTGATAATGTTCGCTTAACCGCTAACAATGAACAATCCAGTTTGGTAACTCAAGCAGGATTAAGCCTTGAGTCCACCTATAAAGCTCAACAAGCAGAATTTAATTTTTCTTCAGAAAGTATTTATGCTTTATATAGCCATGATCATGAACTTGATAATGATTACCACACGGTATCGAGTGATTTAAGGGTTCAACTTTGGCCTAACGGTATTGTTGTCTTTGCTGGTTTAGATATATCTAACCAATCACGAAATGGCAGTCGAAATGCTTTAGCCGACATTGTATCAGCTGATACAGTTCAAGTAGAAAATTATGATGGTGGCGTAGAGTATAATATCAACAATAGTGATTTTATTATAAATTCTTCAATTGGCTTTCGACAAACTAATTCAGCAGATAATATTGGTAATAGAGAGGGTGTAATTGCTCAGTTAGATAGTGTCAATGGCACTAATGCTCGTTATGTATTCTGGGAATTAGAACACAGCTACCAGGATTCAAAAAACAATAATCAGCAAGGTAAACAAAGCCAAAGTGAAGTCAAAATAGGATTAATAACTGACTTGGGCCTTAACCCCTTTATTCGATATTATGATGAAGATAATAGTGGTGATCTAAATAGTGGTAATCGCTCTATTGAGTCCAATTCTTACGGTTTAGGTGTTCGATGGTTAATTACACCACGCTTAGGTTTAAATGCTTCTTATAATCAGCCTATAGGTGATAATCTTGATTTAGATGGTGACGAGCAAAAGCCGTATGTTAATGCTTCAATTCAATGGCAACCCTCACCTCGCACCAAGCTTGAAGCCAATATTTCAGAGCGCTTTTATGGCACTAGTTATGGTCTAGACTTTACCCATAGAAATAAACGATTAACCAACACCATTAGTTATGTCGAAGATGTTCAGTCTTTTACCCGTAATAATTTTGTTTCAAATATAGTAGGCTTTTATTTTTGTCCTTCGAGTAATATAACATCAGTTGCTGATTGTATTATCCAAGATGAAGGGAATATATTTCCTGACAACCCAAATGATCTAAACAACCCAGGGTTTCAAATATTTCCTATTCAAGACTTTACCTTAGTTGAAGATAATGTATTTTCATTAAATAAAACCTTAAGTTGGAGCTCCACTTTAGCGTTACCTAGAACTACAATTAGCTTTAACGCTAACGTGCAAAATCGAGAAAATTTAGAGTCTCTTAATAAAGATGAACAAAGCACAACCAGTCTAAATATAAAACGTAAAGTAAGTGGACGTTCAAGTATCAACTTAGATTTATCTTATACCGAAACAAATTTACTAGTAGATACTGAATTCGAACGTATCGATAGGTATCGTCGATATCAAATTAGCTACGAAAAATCATTAAATAGTGCCTTGTCTTTTGATTTATCACTGAGCTATTTAAACAGAAGCTCTGATAATGCATTGTTCAATTATGAAGAAGGTCGCGTTAGAGCCAAAATAACCAAAGGTTTTTAGCAGTATGTATGAAAATTACTATGGTTTTAAAGAAAGACCGTTTCAATTAAGCCCAGATCCAAGATTTTTTTTCGCTTCTAATCATCATCAACGCGCCTTGTCTTACCTGCAATATGGTTTAGATCAAGGTGAAGGCTTTATTGTGGTAACCGGACCCATTGGTACTGGAAAAACCACTATAGCTCGCAATTTACTTAATAACTTAGCGGACAAAAGCATTGTAGCCGCGCAACTTGTGACCACAAAGCTTAACCCTCAAGAATTGCTCGAGTTAGTAGTTTCTGAATTTAATATTACTGTTGAAGGTAATAGCAAAGCTGATTTACTGCAAGGTATTGAGAAGTTTCTTATTCAGTTACACCAACAAGGAAAGCGCGCGTTATTAATTGTTGATGAAGCACAAAACCTGCCAAGTGAAACAGTAGAAGAGTTACGTATGTTGTCTAATTTCCAGCTAGATAATAAACCTTTGATACAAAGTTTTTTACTCGGTCAAGAAGAGCTTAAAGGTATTATACAAGCACCAAATATGGAGCAATTTCGTCAACGTATTATTGCTTCTGCACATTTAAAACCTTTATCAAAAGAAGAAGTTAAGAAATATATTAATCATCGATTACATCAAGCAGGTTGCAATAAAGAAGATTTGTTTTCTGATGCAGCCTTTGAACTTATTCATGAGAAGACTTTAGGTGTACCACGAAAAATTAATATTTTTGTTGATAGATTACTTTTGTTCGGCTTTTTAGAAGAGCTCAAAAGTATAAACTCAGCGGCGATTAATGAAGTAGCTAAAGAAATGGAAGTAGAGCTAACGGGTTCATTAAACGCGGCACAATTGGCCAGTAATGAACCAAAGCAAGTAGTTGTTAATTCCTCTGAGAAAGTAGAGAGTATCAAAGAAATTTTACGTGAAGTTGAAGAAATATTAGAAGGAAATATCAAACAAAAAATAAAAATGGCGCGTTATGTCGATAAAATGCTTAAACATAAAAGC
>NZ_JACGWF010000129.1:0-7926 GCF_014077595.1 Colwellia sp. 6M3
CAGACGGTTGTCGATTTTTTTACGCAAGTCATGCAAATGGATAATTTTACTTTGCGGCAAGAAGCCTTAGAATGAGGGATAATTCACTTTTATTGGTTAAAAGTGAACCCCGAAACTTGAGTATTAAATGTAGTAACGCGGAAAAAATTAAACTTTTCCTTTACCACAAGCTTTATCAATTTCAATAATATCGCAGCATTTTCGACTTAAATGTCATTCATCTTGAGTTGCCTGCCAGCCTAATATATCGACGATTTACCATTAACTAAAATAAACTCTCCATTTAGTCCGCGATTACCCTATAAAGCTTATCTATAACAGCGTAGGATGAACTTACTTTAGACAAAAATTTAGGTTTGCACGTCAAGTGCACTTATATAAAAAATTATGCAACTAACAGCAAAAGCATCACTCAATCACGCATTACTCATCTCGATTTGCACACCGCAGTTTAAAGGTGATGAAGCAACAGAGTCACTGGCAGAACTGGCGCGTTTAGTAACAACTTTAGGGTTTAAGGTTGTTGGCACACAGTCGCAAAAATTGAGTTCAACGAATAAAGTTAATGTACTTGGTTTAGGTAAGCTTGCTGAAATAGCGCACCTTACCGGTAACAAAGGTGAAGTTGAAGAAATTGAAGCAGCAGATGACTTATCTAATGACGTACCAAAAGAAGTAGTCGATGAAACACTACTTACAGCTATGCCTTCAGATATTCCGTCAGAAAACCTGCCGTTTGCCTGTGCTGATGTCGTGGTATTTGATTGCGATTTAAGCCCATCCCAACTCCGTAATGTAGAGAACCAATTGGGCGTAGAGGTATTTGATCGAACCGGTATTATTATTGAAATATTTAGTCGCCATGCTCGTACCAAAACGGCGAAATTACAAGTGGAAATTGCTCGGCTTAATTATGTCGCACCGCGCCTTCGTGAAACATCGTCTGGCGATAGAGATCGTCAAATGGGTAAAGGTGCAGGCGAAACGAACCTTGAGCTAAACCGCCGAGCTGTTCGTGATCAACTTGCAGACCTTAAGCGCGAATTAGTCAGCGTTCAACATGAAATGAAAGGCCGACGCACCCAACGTTCAGAGCTTTTTTGTGTCGCGCTAGTTGGTTATACCAATGCAGGAAAGTCATCAATGATGCGAGCGATTACAGGCAGTGATGTCGAAGGTGAAAACAAACTATTCGCTACACTTGATACTACCGTTCGTGCGTTGTACCCAACGGTTCAACCTAGAATACTCGTGTCAGATACCGTAGGTTTTATCAAAAAGCTACCGCACGACTTGGTCGCGTCTTTTCATTCAACCCTAGCCGAAGCGCATGATGCTTCATTATTGTTGTATGTGGTTGATGCTTCAGATCCTGGTTTTCGTTCGCAGCTTGATGTGGTGCATGAAGTACTTGAAGAAGTAGGCGTCGAAGATAGTAAGAAATTATTGGTACTGAATAAATCTGATCAACTAAGCGCAGAACAAAAACAAGCTTTAATGGAAGAATTTCCTGATGCCATGATGACATCTACTCGCAATCCAGCTGATATTAGTAAGTTACATCAATATATTGTTAATACGGCACAGGAAGAGATGATTGAAGATGAAATCATTATTCCCTATACCGCTAAAGGTATTATAGGCGAAATTAGATCAAGCATGAGTGTTACCAAGGAAGAATACGAATATAGCCATATTAAGCTCACCGTGCGCTCAAAAGCTATAGATTTAGACAGGTTAAAAAAACGCATGTTAAGTTTAGAAGATGATAAGTAGTTTGTAACGACTTTGAGGTCTTTAATTACAGCATAATGCCTAGTAAAGACTTATACGATATAAAGAGGGGCACATAAGTCAATTGTGACTCTGTTCCCTCCTAATCAACTTATTTTAGCCTAAGCCTATTAAAAATATAGCCGTGGTTATTGTGCTGTTTTTTTTCTGCGAATATACAATGTTCTATTCAATTTAGCGACAAGTTCACCTTGCGCGTCTTTAACGTAAACGGGAATTTCAGGCAGGTACTTCTCACCTTGAGCTGTATGCGCCAAAATATCTTCAATAAACGCATCGGTAATGATAAATTCGGCAGTCACTGTGCCCTTACCTGGTTTAATGTAGTCAATATCAGCTGACTTATCCCAAACAACATAATCTTTACCTAAGCGTGACATAACCAATAACATACAAAAAGGATCTGTCATGGCATATAATGATCCTCCAAAATGTACGCCAACAGCATTTTTATTAAACATGTTGAGTTTTAAGCGCACTTTAGCTTTACGAAAATCGTCAGAAACCTCTAAAACCCGAATTCCTGTAAATAGGAAAGGCGGCCAAATATTTAAAAGTAATTTCATTTGCCAAGCTTTTTTAAACATATTACTTCCTTGAAAAGCTGTTATTGTCTAAGTACCCATATAAACCGTATGGTTTATAACATCACACTCATCAGACCAGAAAAAGTATTATGACGTGTTAGGCCAATAAAACCAGTAAAATAGACAATCATTTACAACTAGCTCTTTCAACCTAGCGCATAACCCCCTATAATTTTCCATAAATTGAACGCTGATGTAGAGATTAAAATTAATGCCTGAACAAAATGAAGAACTAAAAAGAGCCGGACTAAAAATTACTCTGCCGCGCATTAAAATTTTGGGCATTTTACAAAATCCAAATAACCAACACATCAGCGCTGAAGATGTATATAAAATTTTGCTTGAGCATAATGAAGAAATTGGCTTAGCGACAGTATATCGCGTGTTAAACCAATTTGATGATGCAGGGATTGTAACTCGTCACCATTTTGAAGGTGGTAAGTCTGTATTTGAACTTAGTCATAAGAAACACCATGACCATTTGGTTTGTTTAAACTGCGGTAAAGTTATTGAGTTTGAAGACGATGTTATTGAACAACGCCAAGAAGATGTTGCCAAGTTACATAAAGTAAAACTCACCAACCACAGTTTATACTTGTATGGCGAATGTGAAGATGAGGAAGCTTGCGAAGCTTACCGTAAAGCACAGTTCTAAAGTTACAAATACCTTATATGAAAAAAGCCCTAGTTATTTAATTAACTAGGGCTTTTTTTCACATCTAAACTTTTTTTTACATCTAAAACAGTTACACATGTGAATTTAATTTTTATATTACTCTCGAGTAACGATTACTGAGTTTACTCGTTGGGCTGACACTACATTAGCTTACTTTTATTATGTTAAAATTTTATAAGTTTAGTCAGAGCTAAACTCACCAACGCTCGATACTCCATTGCACTGCCATCATCGCAATTAACAATGAGCCAACGGGCATAATGCCTTTACTATAGAGCTTGGTGTTACGCAATAAAATCAACACTGGCAACAATATCGCAAGTATCGCTAATTGCCCAATTTCCACGCCTAAATTAAAAGCTAAAATACTTAGCAGTTGTTGATCTGCCGGCAAACCGAGTTCACCAAGTACCCCAGCAAAGCCCATTCCGTGTAACAAACCAAAAGCAAAAGTTAGCCAAGCTAAACGTAAAACAATCGGCCAAATATTATTTAATGCCGCAAATAAAACAGAAATAGCTATGCCTAACTCCACCCAGCGACTACTCGGCGTTAACCAACCTAATGCGGTAGCGGTTAATGTTAGAGAATGTGCCAACGTAAACGCACTGATAATCCAAACGGTATTCGTTAAAATAGTTTTAACACTTGTTATCGCTTGCCATTGATTGTCTTTACGCTGTAATACCGCCGGTAACAATAGCGCCAACAGGAATAGAATATGATCTATGCCTATCCAAATATGGATCATTCCCTGATAAACGAACTGTGTGAACGTTGTCTGCCAGCTACCTTCTTTTAAATCTAAGGTGACCTCTTGAGTGTTATCGTCTAAAACAAAACTGTGCATATTGTTGCCATCACCAATATTCAATAACATTTCATGGCTACTGTCTAAGGCAAATATTGCCTTGTATTTTACAGTGAGTGGTCCGCTGATCGCACATTGACCTGAAAAGTCAGTTACAGCGAAGGCTTCGTTAGCATGATCTTGTAACCGCTCTACAGCGTTAAAACTAAGGTTACATAAAAGGTTGTCTCGACTGAGTAGTAAATGCTCTGCTAAGTAACCAGCTATTTCAGCTTGGCGATTTTTTACTTCACCCCAAGTTAACTCACCGTTCGCATTTAAATCTAAGCCCACGGCTAATTCTAAATCTGTTAAGCTCAATTGCCATTCGCCATTAATGCGACCTGTGTCGTCCATTTCGGCAATAATGTAACTGGTGCTTAATTGGTGAGCGGCGACCGAATGGGTCAATATAAGTAAAAGTACAACAAAGCATATTTTTAACCACTGCGACATATTTGAACTCACTATTCTAATTATTGGATTGAGAAGTTGTAAAGGTAATACCTGGGTTATATTTCCAAGGATGTCTGTGCTGCTTTAGCCCGCTCAAGTATCTGTTTATCTGGGCCTAATTTAGCCTGTTGCCAATTAATTTTTGCCCAATGTAACGCCTTACTCGCATCGGGTGAAATATCTAAATAATATCGGGCAATATCGGCAGCATGTGCTGTATCATTGCGCTGCAGGCGTATTTCAATGCGTTGTGTTAGTCGCTGTTGCCATGCTTTGCTTTCCGCATTATGGTTTGAGTTAAGAACTGAATCAAGCGGCAAATTAAGACTTTGTTCTGCTAAAGCAAGTCGTAATAATAACGCATCGTCAAAACTGTCGCTGGCCAGCACAATAGGCCCAAGGTTATCTAATACAATTTTTTCATGTTGTTGTTCTAAATGAATATCTGCCCACAAGGCTAAATAACTGATTGGCATTTGCGCTAGCGGGTAACCCGACAAATGCTTAATGGCTTGTTCGGGTAAATGTTGGCGTTGAGCCAAGTCAGCTAAAATTTGATTCAACCAGATAGCTTGTTCTCGCGGAATTTCTCCAGCAACATCGACTAGTTGATTTAACTGCTTATAACTCTGTGCAACTTGCCCTTGTTCAGCATTAATTTCCAATACACATACACTGCTAATAAAAAGGCTACCCTGCCCTAACACTTGTAAGCAAGCTCGTTTGGCTGCGGCTAAATCACCTTGCACCATATGAATATTAGCTTTCATTAACCATGCACTAACATGATCAGGTTTTTTTAGTAGTATTTGGCTGAGTAATTGCTGAGCTTGATCAAATTGATGATAATGCTGTAATACATTGGCTGAATAATACTGTAGTTCTATATCATTTGGCTCTGCTGCGATTAAAGGCTTAAGCAATGCACTGGCTCGACCATAATATCGGCTTGCTAAACCAGGTTTACTTGCATCACTGATCAACTGAGCGATAAAAACTTTAGGTTGTTCTGCGGGTTTAGGTACTGTCCAACGAGCAACAATACTTTGATCTGATTTGGGAATGTAGCTGTTTGAATATGCAGGATTTACAATGGAAATAAAAGCCAATATCAATAAACTTTTGTAGCGTTTTAGCAATAACTTCATGACATTATTTTTGAAGCGTTTGTTCAGCGTTTTAATGCGATAAGCTATATAATTTAGTATTGGCATATTATCATCCATAAAAGGGCGCCTTCCTTGGCGCAGTCAAGCTCTATATTACTGTGGAAGTAAGTCGTCGTATGCTGTTGGATCTTCAACATCTTGAATAAACGCACGACCATTTGTCGATAGTGGCTTATCCGTTGATTGCTGATTAAAGGCTGCACGACTATAAGCAGCAAAAGACACTTCAAGTGCTTCAATAGTAATGTTAACCGTACCAGTAACGGGAGCATTTACGCCATCAGTTACCGAAAAGGTGAAGCTATCACTACCTGTAACTTCATCATTAGGCTGGTAAGTAAAGCCACCGTTGCCTGCGACAGTTACCACTCCTAACATTGCCTGTTGATCTAAGCTAAAGCTTAAGCCATCGCCATCGGCATCAGAAGCACTTAACATATCAGTGATAGGTGTTTCTGTTTGCGTAATCAAATCAACCGTTATAGTTGTAGGTGCGGCGTTAGGCTCCTCAGCTTTTTCTTTGTAGCCATCGTTACAGCCGGCAAGCACTAATGTAGCGCCCAAACTCAGGGCTAACAACTTAAGTGGACGACGTGCATTGGTTTTCAATGCTGTATTGTGTTTACGATAATTCATCATAGTGTTCCTTATTCAGAACCTGGTAAAGGCATAGCTAAGTATGGAAAACTTGTTCCTATCATAGATGCATTACTAGGAGCTCCATCAGTAAAAGATACATTACCAACACTTGCATCTTCAGGCGCACATAAACCTAAATCAGTATCAGTGCCATTAACCGGAATTGGGTAACATAAACGACCCATCACAACACGAAGTGCGATATCAACCACATCATCACCTGGACGACGGCCATTTGGGAAACCAGCTAAATCGTCACCAGCAACACCAAATGATGACTGCATGTCAGCGGAAACAGCGGCAATACCAGTGTTTAAACGCAACATTTCAGAGGCAGTAACTGTCGACATTTGATTCACACCAGGAAAACCCGTCAAGAATGCAGTAACTAAATCAACACGTGGGAAGTTAGTTGGCGCTAAGGTTTCTATGTTGGCACCAAGCGTAGTATTCACCGCATCTTTGAATAAAATATTCAGCAACTCAGGTAATGTAGGATGCGTAACATAATCAGCAAACTGTCCATCATTACTCGGGTGAGACGTTGAAAATTTATCTTTATCCGCAATACCTATCACTAGCTCGTTTACTAAAGGAGAACCAAGACGTGAAACTTGTGTCATTGCTCCGCCATTAACTTCAGTATTATCGAAACTAGCATTTGGGTTTAAAATTCTAGCTTGCGGTAAACTTGCAGAAGTCCAGCTACCAATAACACCATTACCGTCACCTGTTAAACAAGCGGTAGGTACTTCAATAGCAATACTGGTCACATTTTTATCGGCTAAATCATCATTCATAGCAGATTGTGTAATACCACCTGGGAAACCAGCGGCATCGCCTGCACCCGGAGCACTATCGCCTTCAACAGGAACGAAATTAACTAAATCAAATACTTTACCTAAGTTAACGGTAAAAGCATCTTTACGTTGACCAACAAAAACTTTTGCCGGTGCATCACAACCTGGGATTGCCGCTGTATAAATATGGCTGTTTGCATAAGCCATGTACTGCGCTTCATTGCTGAATGTTTTATTACCGATGTAATCTAAAGGCTTAGAAAAACTTGCTCCGCCAGAAGTGGTATTAGTAACATCAACGGCAGTGCCTTCTCCCATAGGTCCAGAAGTCATTTTAACCGTATAACTCTCAGAGAAGTTAGCCGCAGATTGATCCGCCATGCTAATGCCACCAACATTTTTAAGCGGTACACCAACTGATTTTTTTGCACCTTCAGGACCTACCATTAAGGCGATACCTGCATTATTGTTACCTAACATTTGGCTAAAATTGAAACTAAAGGTGATATCTTCTACTGCATCACCGTCGTTATCGATATGAATATCATAAGATGCTGCTGGATCCATAGCGAAATAGTTTGGTCCACCGTAAGCATCTTGCAGAGGAATGTAATTTGCAATTAACGTGACGTAATCGCCACGACCTTCTTCATAACTATTGAATGCGTAAAAATCTGTGGAATCTACTGTTGGCATACGCGTAAGATTTGGTGCTTCACGATGACTTGATGCTGAAACAGCTTGAGACAAAGTTGCACTCATTATTACTGAGGCTATAAGCGTTATTTTAAATTTTTTCATGACGTTTCCTTTTAATTTTATACTTCTTAATGGTTACTTTCTTGAAAGCTCATATAGTTAAACGGTTGAAAATCAGTATTGGATTCAAAAAAAGTCATTTAATTTGCAATTATATTTTTAAATCCAAGTATAAAAACTTAAGTATATGTTAATT
>NZ_JACGWF010000069.1:0-23062 GCF_014077595.1 Colwellia sp. 6M3
ATCGATTCCGCAATAATATTTATGTAAAGTAGTATAGAATTTCATTGAGCTTTCTCCTTTTGGTATAGTCGCCTTGAAGTTTAGCTCAGTGCTAGACTTCGGGGAGAAGGCTCAATTAGTATCAAGTAACACAGTTCGACGATCGAAACGATCAGACAAATACCCAACAGGAAACTGTAAAATAAACGCACCAAATATAGCTGCGCCCATGTAAAGTGAGAGTTGAAAGCCCGTAATATCGACCCCTCTTGCAAACACGGGCAATAAATTGAAAATGGCAGAATAAAGCATGCCGGAGATCAAACAACTCACAACGCCAAGAGGCGAGCGTTTATATAACAAACGCAACGACATCGAACTAAACTCTTCGAGTATCGGACCCGCATGACGACTCATTACAACCGGAATAACCGCGATACACATTAATATGCCTGCAATAACAAAAAGCATATTATCTTTAGCACTAGCCACATTAATAAGAAATTGCCCACCGAACAGCCCTGCCAATACTACTGCATTGTATATTGCCAATACTTGTCCGCGAGTTTCTTTACTCGAACTATCACTTAACCAACTTTCCATAGCCGTAAATGCACAAGCAATACAAAAGCCCATAACTACGCGCATTGCGCCCCAAAGTGCAGCATCTGAATGTAGACTGCACAGTAATATACTTGCTGCTCCTAATGAAACACAGCCAGCAAACATACGAATATGTCCGGCTCTTTTGATTAAACTCGTGCTGTAAAGTGCGCCGATGAGCAAACCGACATAATAGAGTGATAAAACAATACCTATAACTTCAGTGCTTAAGCCGTCTAAATTCATTCTTACTGGCAATAAAACGTTAATCAAGCCAATACCTGACAATAAAATGAAGCAACTTAAAAATAGAGAAAACAGCGATTTAAAGGTTTTTTGCACAGAACTTTCCTTTGATCATGCCTGATAAATTAGCTTGCGGCATTTAATGAAAAAATTAGCAATTTGCCAATTTTAAATTATCGTGAAGGTTAGCCAGTTAGGTTAACTCTCTTGTGAATAAAACACTTACCAGTCAAAGAGTCAACATCAACAATAGTCTATTCAATAGCCAACATTTAAAGCATTGACAAAAAGTCTTGGTCATATAATGATTCCTAGCAAGTAGCTATAATCAATAACGTCGATAAAATTAAACAACATCATAAACAATAGCGTTTTAAATAATTAATTTTCAGCTGTTTCTGTCATTTTTTAGTATTAGCAATTATCAATAATGACCACATTCTGGCTATTATTTTAGGTTTATTATTTAACGCTTTATATACCGACTGACAAAGTTAGCCGTCCGCTAGATAAATAAAACAATGCTATTCAATTTTATCTCGCGTACTTAACCTTTCGCATAAAAGAGAGTTTACATGTCAAAGTCTACAAAATCATCTCCGGCATATTCATCACCTGCAGGAGGGTGGGGAGCACTAAAAAGCTCGGCTAAGCATATAATCAAAAGTGAGAACGCCGCTAAAAACGTTAAAGCGTTATTACGTGCCAACCAACCCGGTGGCTTTGACTGCCCAGGCTGTGCTTGGGGTGACTCTCCGAATGCGGGTAAAGTAGACTTTTGTGAAAATGGCGTAAAAGCAATAGCATGGGAAGCAACGAGTAAAAGAATTGATCCGAGTTTTTTTCAGCAACATTCTATATCTGAATTAAAAAAGTGGGATGATCACTCGCTAGAAAAAAGTGGTCGTTTAACCCAGCCAATGTTTTATGACGGTAAAAGTGATCACTATCAAGCCATAACTTGGGACGAAGCCTTTAGCGTAATTGCTGATAACCTTAAACAACTAGCTTCACCCAATGAAGCTTTGCTATATACCTCTGGTCGAGCCAGTAATGAAGCAGCTTATTTGTATCAATTATTTGGCCGTGTATTAGGCACCAATAATTTTCCTGACTGCTCTAATATGTGCCATGAAGCATCAGGCATAGGCATGACCAGCAGCTTAGGTACTGGTAAAGGCACAGTGACCATGGCAGATTTCGATGAAGCTGATGCTATTTTCGTTTTTGGCCAAAACCCCGGCACAAATCACCCTCGCATGTTAGGTACGTTACGAAAAGCGAGTAAGCGAGGCGCTACTATTGTTAGCGTTAATAACTTGCAAGAACGTGGCTTACAACAATTTTTAGATCCTCAAAGCCCGAAAGAGATGATCCTTTTCACCGGCACTAATATTAGCCAATATTACTTCACACCAAAACTTGGTGGTGATATGGCAATTTTACGTGGCGTAGCTAAATCATTATTCGAACGATTTAAACAAGACAACACCGTACTTGATAGTGCTTTTATTACAGAACATTGCCATAACTTTGAAGCTTATCAGCACAGTGTAGAAGCGACACCATGGCAGCAAATTATCGAACAATGTGGGCTTACAAAAGCCGATATTGAACAAATTACTGATATTTATGCCAGCAATAAAAAGGTTATTTTCACTTGGGCTATGGGCATTACCCAGCACAAGCATTCTGTCGCTACTATTCAAGAACTGGTTAATGTATTACTACTTCGCGGTAATATTGGTAAACTGGGTGCAGGCGCGTGTCCTGTTCGTGGGCATTCTAATGTTCAAGGTAACCGTACCGTTGGTATCAACGAAAAACCGTCAATGGACTTTCTTGACGCGTTAGATAAACAATATAATTTTCAATCACCTCGTGAACACGGCTTAAACACCGTTGAATCACTGCACGCGATGTTGTCAGGTAAAGCGAAAGTATTTATTGCTTTAGGTGGTAACTTTGCTGCTGCAACCCCTGATACAACGAGAACTTATCAAGCATTACAACAATGTGACTTAACCGTGCAAATAAGCACTAAGCTTAATCGAAGCCATGTAATTACCGGTAAACAAGCTTTAATTCTCCCTTGCTTAGGACGTACTGAAATTGACAGTCAAAAAAGTGGAGAACAATGCATTACCGTAGAAGACTCTATGAGCATGGTACATAGCTCAACGGGTCAAAATGCACCTGCCTCAACACATTTGCGTTCAGAAACTGCCATTGTTGCTGGCATAGCAACAGCATCTGTTGGTGAAAGCATTGTTAATTGGACCAAGCTAATGAGCGACTATGGCTTAATTAGAACAGATATTAGTAAAGTGCTACCAGACTTTGTAGATTACAACCAACGTATAAAAATTGGCAGAGGCTTTCATTTAGAAAACAAAGCAGCCCAACGTCAATGGAAAACCAACGCGTCAAAAGCTACTTTTTCAAGTGCCCTATTACCTGAAAAGTTAGCGCACGAAGTCGCTAAAGAGTTTACCGACAAGCCAATTTTAACCCTGCAAACGTTACGTTCACACGACCAATACAACACCTCAATTTACGGTATGGACGATCGCTACCGAGGTATTTATGGCGAACGCCGGGTAGTATTTGTTAATGGTGATGATATGGCTAAACAACAATTAAAAAATGGTGACAAAGTTAAAATCACCACAGTTTCAAACGACAATATAGTTCGCTCGATTACTGACTTTAAAGTGGTTGAATATGCTATTCCAGAAGGTTGTGCAGCAGCGTATTACCCTGAAACCAATCCACTTGTACCGTTAGAAAGTACGGCTGATAATTGCGGTACACCCACTTATAAATCGATTGCGGTTTCTATTGAGAAAATATAATACTGAGCAAACTAGGTCTTACACGTGTGTTCATATTGGCACACTCTACAGCACTCAATTAGTAGAATGAAAGTTAAGTGGATTTTACTATCTCCAAAAAACCGATATTGCCAACCCATTCAACACTGATTTGTTACTCTCATTTATTGCTATCAGAAATAAATGAGAGTAACTGAATGAGAGTAAATGAATGCGTTTATGCAAATTCAACATTAAAAATAACTACACAAAAAGTAGTTTTGCATAGTTACCAAAAATCGGGAAAACTGACTAAGCAATGACTTATCAAAAGCTATAATTCAACCGGCACTCATCAGGGAACCAAAGGTAATTAATTGATATTTCATTCGAATCAAACTAATCTATAGAATATCTAAAATAAGTAATAAGTATTTCTAATGAGTATACTTAATTATACTTTTCGTCAAATGAAAATCGCACGAAAAATCCCCTTATCTATCAGTATCTTTATTATATTACCTTTAGTCATCGCTCTCGTGGCTATGAATTCAACCGATACAATTAATAAAAACGGTCAAAAAATTTATGATAATTATTTAATAAGTTTTGTGAACTTAACCGACGCACGAAAATATCTATATGAAGAATTTGTTTTAATAAAAAGTCATATCATTTCACCTGACGATGAATCAATGAGGCATGCTGAACAACAAATCAATAACGCATCATTCAACTTTCATCAATCACTGAATAAATTTGAGCAAACATTAGATACCGGAGAGGAAACAACATTACTCTATGAATTTAAAACTAAATTAAAAACCTTCGAAGAATTAGCAACACGCATTATCGTCTTAAGTCAAAAAAACCAAGATATCGAAGCAGATCGACTAGCTAATGATGAATATCGCGTTATTTTTGATGACATGCAAATAAATATTGCAGACATGCTCCAAACTAATATTGAAGGAGCTCAAAACCTTTACAGTAACAATCAACAACACTTTCAGGATTCGCGCTCAATTATTATTTTAGTAACAACAATATTAATTACCATAGGTTTATTTATTGGTTGGCTTTTAATCAGAACTATCTTAGAACCACTGCTTAAGATACAGCGCCATATAGCAAGCCTAACAAGTTCAGGTGACCTTTTACAACAACTAGAAATAGAAGGTAAAGATGAAATCTCTGAATTATCTGTGGCATTTAATAATATGATAGAGTCATTATATCACACACAGAGTAAGCTAATTCAAGCAGAGAAACTTACATCTCTCGGCTCTTTAGTAGCTGGAGTGTCTCATGAAATTAATACACCTTTAGGCATATCAATAACAATGGGGAGTACTATAAAAGATAATTTTCAGAAATTTTCAACTCTTTTAAAAGCAGGTAAAATTAGGCGAAGTGATTTAGAAAGATTAGATAAAGAAATTATTGAATGCTTAAATATTTTGCTACCTTCTTTGGATAGAGCTGTAATCCTAATTCAGAGTTTCAAACAAGTGGCGGTTGACCAAACCAATGAGTCAAGACGTACTTTTTTCCTGTCAGATGTCGTGGAAGAAATCGTAAACACTCTTCATCATAAAATAAAAAATACTGACATAAAGTTTGAATATTTAATTGATAATGACATCGAAATGGATAGCTACCCGGGACATTTAGGTCAAATCATTACTAATTTATTTAATAATGCCATTATCCACGGATTTGACAGTATAAATTCTGGCGTTATTTCTATTTCAGCTCAACAGAACAATTCATCAGTAATTATCAAGTTCGAAGACAATGGTAAAGGCATATCAAAAGAATCTATTAGTAAAGTTTTTGACCCTTTTTATACGACAAAACTTGGTGAAGGGGGTTCAGGTTTAGGCCTGAATATCATTTTTAATATTGTAGTAAGCTTAATGGGGGGTAAAATTAAAGTAGATAGTGAGTTAGGAAAAAACACATGTTTTACTTTAGATTTCCCCTTAATTTCTCCCCAAAAAGATAACTTGCATATGTAATTTATTCATAAAAGTGTTAGTTGAAAACGCCCAGAGTAATACATTATCTTATAAGAGCGACAAAGATTAACAACACCCTTGAAAAGTTAACATAATCAGCCACAAATACTTGTCCTATTAATCTAACTTTCCATTACAATAAATTAAACCAATCACCCTTTCGCAAGCAAATAATCCAACCAACGCGCTGGCAATAGTCGTTTCAATACGGCAAAAAGTTTTGTTGCTGTGGTAATTCTATACCGCAACTTAGGTTGTTTACTTTCTAAAGCATGAATCAAAGCTTGAGTAACATGTAACGGCTCTAAGGTAAAAGGAGCATTCGATTTTTCACTGCTTAAACGCGCAATTTGCTGTTGATATTGTACTTTATGATCGCTAGCTTCAATATCAATATTAGCTTGAACAGCCAATAATGCATTCGCTCTAAATTGTGTATTTATTGGGCCCGGCTCAAGTAAAACAACCGCAATGTTAGCACTTTTTAATTCTAACCTTAATGTGTCGGTTAATCCTTCGATAGCATATTTTGAAGCATTGTAAGCACCACGATACGCCATAGATACAACCCCTAGCACAGAGCTACACTGAATAATTCGACCATGACCTTGGCGTTTCATTACTGGAATTATTTGTTTGGTCAGTTCATGCCAGCCGAAAACATTGGTTTCGAACTGATCTCTCAGTACCTGTGTTGGTAAATCTTCTAATGCCCCAGGTTGACCATAAGCACCATTGTTAAACAGATAGTCTAAACGCCCACCTGTTTGTTCTAGCACTTGCGTAACAGCTTGGGTAATACTGTCAGTGTTTGTAAGATCTAGTTGATACGCTGTTAAGCCTTTGGCTTGTAAATCCGCAACGTCTTGTGCTTTTCGTGCTGTGGCAAATACTTGATAGCCGCGTGCAGAAAGTGTTAACGCTGCGTGCAAGCCAATGCCACTTGAACAGCCAGTAATTAAAATAGATTTTGTGGTCATAAAATAAATTTTCTAAATTATAATAATTGATAAACAGTAGCTTACTTGATTAGATTAGCCATGAGAACGAATAAATACCTGAATAAATACATTAATAAACTTAAGGCGATGACATAGTGAGATAACCACCTGTTCAGATAATGTTAATTTCATAGCTAAAGCACTATATTGATTACAACAAAACTCAAAGCTAATGTTAGAATTACAGCTAGATTAATACGTTAAGTGAAATAAAATATGTATTTAGGAATAGATTTAGGCACATCAGGTGTAAAGGTAATTATTTTAGATTGCCATGATACTTTGTTAGCACAAGCAAATTGTAGCTTAACAGTGTCTCGCCCTTATCCGCTATGGTCTGAACAAAATCCTCATGACTGGTGGCAAGCTACCTGTGATGCCGTTCAACAGATAAAACTCGAACATCCTGCGTTATTAGCCGCAGTAAAAGCAGTGGGTTTATCTGGACAAATGCACGGTGCAACATTATTAGATACTGACAATAAAGTGATCAGGCCAGCTATTTTATGGAACGACGGCCGAAGTGAAGCACAATGTAAAACCCTCGAAGCAGCGCAGCCTAACAGCCGTAAAATTACCGGCAATATAGCAATGCCTGGATTTACCGCCCCTAAACTTTTATGGGTTAAGGAAAACGAGCCTGAAAACTTTTCTAAAATTGCAAAAATTTTATTACCCAAAGACTATTTACGCTTTTTAATGACCGGTGACTTTGCTTCAGATATGTCTGACAGCTCAGGTACCTTATGGCTAGATGTTGCTAATCGCTGTTGGTCAGCTCCTATGCTAGCAGCCACACATTTAACAATTGCGCATATGCCAACCCTTTACGAAGGAACAGCTATTACAGGTAATCTTTCAACGAGTGTAGCCCAAGCTTGGGGACTCGATGAAGTGCCTGTTGTAGCTGGTGCCGGCGACAATGCAGCCGGAGCAGCAGGTATTGGCGTTATAAAGCCTAATCAAGCTTTTCTATCGCTTGGTACTTCAGGAGTTTACTTTGCCGCTAATGAAAATTATCTCCCTAACCCTGAGAGTGCAGTGCATACTTTTTGTCATTGTATCGAAAATACCTGGCATCAAATGTCAGTAATATTAAGTGCAGCAAGCTGTCTATCTTGGGTCACTCGTTTAACCGGTTTTGAGAATGAATTAGCGTTATTAAATGAAGTTGAAAAATGCGACTTCACTCAGCCCTGTAATGTGCTTTTTTTACCCTACTTATCAGGTGAACGCACACCGCATAACAACCCTGATGCTAAGGGCCTGTTTTTTGGTTTAGATCACAATACC
Organism: Colwellia sp. 6M3; assembly: GCF_014077595.1. Taxonomy (NCBI): domain Bacteria; kingdom Pseudomonadati; phylum Pseudomonadota; class Gammaproteobacteria; order Alteromonadales; family Colwelliaceae; genus Colwellia; species Colwellia sp. 6M3. The sequence continues at coordinate 7,957 of NZ_JACGWF010000069.1, forward strand.
AATGCAGCAACACTTGGCCGCTCAGTTTTAGAGGGTGTAGCTTTTGCTTTTGCAGATGGACAACAAGCACTTTTAAAATCAGGAAGTTTAATCGACGAAGTATCCGTCATTGGTGGTGGATCGAAAAGCCCATTATGGGGGAGAATTTTGGCCAGTGTACTTAACCGGCCATTGACCTATAGAGAAGGTGGAGAGGTTGGGCCTGCTTTTGGCGCTGCGCGCTTAGCACGAATAGGCGTTGAAAACTTATCACCTAAGGTTGTATGTAATAGCGGTAAGGTAAAGTTAGTCATTGAACCCGACGAAGTAATGCAAAAATATTACCGCTTACAACACAAAAAATACCAAGACATTTATCAAAGCATTAAAGTGCACTTTTAATAAACTCGATAGATAATTATATCGCTACGATAAGTAACGTTAAGTAAAGCAAAGATAATTAAAGGTAGTTAAAGATAAGCCAAAGATAAGCCAAAGATAAATCGCGACTAACTTGATTAAGTCAGCCGCGAAAATTTATTAAGGTGATGGTTTGTTAAGAATAACCACAGTGCCCGCCATTTTGTCATGCCAGCCTTGCTTCTTATCATCCCAAGCAACCCAAAGAAAGCCTAAACCTAAGGCAAATATAGACACATAATAACCAAGGTATCGAATAATGTATTGCATAATGGTTGGCTTATTACCGGTATTAGCATCGACTATTTTTGCCGATATCACCATTTTACCTGGCGTTGCTGACTTATAAATCCAGAATAAGATAATCACAGCTATTGGCAAAATATAACTAATAATAAAGTCAGTCGAACCTTGCAGCGAACCATCTGAATCGAAATACTCAGCGCCATACATAAAGTATAAAATAGGTAAAGTGAGCATAATAACAAGCACTGAATCAATTATGCTGGCCACAAGTCTTGACCAAAAACCTACATATTGAACCTGTTCATTAATTTCATCTATACCATGTTCGGTTATATCGCTATTTGTCATTTAAATACCTTTAACAGCTACTAATAATATTTGTATGATTATCGAGTTTATTCAATGAACTCTGAAGCGATATTTTCAAAAGCAGTAGTCGACCAAAAATTAAGCGCTTGACCAATACCATCATACATTACGTTTAATTCTTTTTTACCTAAAGGTTGCTGATAAAAATGTGTATATTGTTCAATTTCTTGCTCGGTTAATTGATCGTAAATAAAATAAGAAACCATGATCATTTGCTGCTCTAATGCAGGTCGCATCATTTGTTCCATTTGTGCCATTTGATTTTTTATTTGCTCATCATTAAGATTTTGACTCGGGTTTGCCACAGTTAAACCTTCAACAGTACCCTTTGCTACAGCCATAACAATTTTTAGTGAATGCTCTACCAAATTAGTTGTTTCAACAAAATTCCTTATCACTTTAACGCGTGATGTGGTTGGCGGCGTAGTTTGTAGCGTAGCGATGTAACTCATAAAGTCTTGATTGAAACTTGGCGCAGAAGCCTTTTCTTCAGCCATTTTTATTCTTTTTGCTAAATCACTGTTTAACCAAATCAGTAGCTTTTCCATTTCAATAGTCGTGAAGTTATCTTTAACGTGCTCTGAAACAACAAGTTTTACATCTTCTAGTTGCCAAGAATTTAATAATATATCCATCACTTTTTGCGCTTGTTCAGGGTCTTTTGCCGTCATCTGCATTTGCTGGTTCATCGCACGCATTTGTGCAGGAATCCCCTCAAGAGCAGAATCAATACCGGAAAGTGCCAAGTACTGTGTCACGTTTTCATCACTTATCGCTTTAGCTGCACTAAGTTGGCTAAATGTTGCGAAAAGTAAAAATATAATAATATTCAGCGAATTAAATTTTTTCATTATCATTCCTTTAACTGTATAAGCTAATTTTATTAGTCTTGTTTTGTTCTTTAAAACCATAACACACAGTATTCTTATTGACGAAAACTATTTGTTTTGCACAATATCAATATACTGATAGTTTTATATAAGCCGATCGAAATATAAAAAATCAACGTAAATACAGTTGATTAACCTCTATAAATTACCTAACCTACTGGTTAAGGTTAGCGTAAAAAATGTATTATCTAACGCCATATCAGCTCATTTAATTAAAGGAATGAAAACCGTATGCTGCAAAGTCATTTTTCAACATTCAAGATCTACTTAATCACATTACTCGCATTAGTGTTAACAGGTTGTTTTAACGCTGATCCAGCAGTAAAAGCGGTCAATGCTTATATTGAGCAGCAAAAAATTGATAAGACGCAAGCACAATGGAAAACCAAACTAGATAAGCCAGAAATAGTAGAGTTTAACCCAGAAGCTCAATATTTCTGGGACTTAGAAACAACCGAAGGAAAACTCGTAGTAAAGTTGTTCCCTGAAACAGCGCCAATGCATGCAACTAGCACCATATACTTAACCAAACTGGGCTTTTATGATGATTTAATTTTTCATCGTGTTATTTATAAATTTATGGCACAAGGTGGCGACCCATTAGGTAATGGTAGAGGTGATCCAGGTTATAAGTATGCTGGAGAATTTGACGGCACGTTAAGTCATGACAAACCAGGGTTATTAAGTATGGCAAATTCAGGACCGAATACTGACGGAAGTCAGTTTTTTCTTACCTTTGCTGCAACGCCTTGGTTAGATGGTAAGCACACTATATTTGGTGAAGTTGTCGAAGGGTTAGATAACACGTTACCTGCCATTGAAAGTTTAGGTAGTCGTTCTGGTCGTACTGAAAAAGAAGTGAAAATTATTAAAGCCACTATTCGAGTAGAATAATTAATTAAATACTATTATTTGGTTTAGATACTAACAGCAGGATAGCGTTTTTTATTACCCTGCTGTTAATACTAAATGTTACTGACTATTAAAGCGCTTCTTTATCTAACGAAGCCTTAGCCGCTTCAACTTTCGAAAAGTCGAAACCCAATTCATTTACTGCTTCTTCAATTAAGCCAGGATTTTGAATTAGCATCATCATTAAAGCTTGTAGCTTTTCTGGCGGAATACCCAACTGCTGTACCGTTACCATAGCCATCATTGGATTTTCTGTTAATGCTTGAAATACAGTTTTTGTTTGTTCATCACTTACATTGTGTTCTTTTAAAATTGCAATAATTGGGTTCATAAAACTTCCTACTTTATATTTTTACTTATGTAAATTACTTAACTTTCAGCTTAAGCATTTAAATTACTAGCGTTAACCGTGTTGTGTCTATTCTATCATTCCTACTTAGAATGTAAAAAGCGGAGTTATGCTTTTGTTATACAAATAAGTAGAAGTGATTAACTACGTCTATTTTTCGGCACATAATTTAAAATGGAAACTGGTACTATTTTTTTAACGGGAAACGCTTCAAATTCTCTTCGTTCAATAACATGCCCTAAACGACTTTCAATAGCGCACAAGTTTCTAAAATTGTCTTTGGCAACAAAAGACACAGCTTCTCCGTTTTTGCCAGCTCGACCTGTACGACCGATACGGTGAATATAATCATCAACTTGATCGGGTAAGTCATAATTTATGACCCGTGCTAACTCGCCAATATCGATACCGCGCGCTGCTATTCCAGTAGCAACTAAAAAGTTAATTTTACCCGCTTTAAAGTCGTTTAATATTTGTTCACGTACCGCTTGCGTTCGACCACTGTGAATTGACTCTGCAGCAATTCCACGCTTTTCTAACTGACTAACAAGCTTGGCGGCTCCGTGTTTTGTTTCAATAAAAATTAACGCCTGCTGCCATTGTTGTTCTTTAATTAAATAACTTAGTAACGCTGATTTATTGGTTTTATCTACAGTTACTAACCACTGTGCAATTTTAGGCTTTGAAGCACTGTTTTGAGCAATTGATATTTCTGTAGCCTGGTGCAGTGTTCGTTTAGCTAGTGCTCTAACATCATCTGAAATAGTGGCGGAAAATAATAAATTTTGACGCTGCTCAGGTAAACGTTCAATAATTTTATTAATATCATCAATAAAACCCATATCTAACATTCTATCGGCTTCATCAAGTACAAAAGCTTCAAGTTGATCAAAGTAAACCGCTCTCTGATGAACCATATCGAGTAATCGACCAGGAGTTGCTACCAGAATATCGATGCCCCAGATCAAGCGTTGCTTTTGGGGTTCTATTTCTGTTCCGCCATACATCGCCATTGAACTGAGGTTTAAATATTTACTATATTGGGCAACGTTAGCTTCAACCTGAACCGCCAGCTCGCGCGTCGGTGTTACTATCAACACTCGAATACGTTTGCCACGTAAATTACGCTCAGTATCGTTTTCACTAGCATGCAATTTCTCTAGTAAAGGCAGAACAAAACTTGCAGTTTTCCCTGTGCCTGTTTGTGCAGCGGCAATTAAATCTTTACCTGATAAAATAACAGGTATGGCGCGTTTTTGAATATCAGTGGGTTGACGATAATCTAAATCAGCTATCGCATTTACTATCGGGTTTGACAACCCAAGTTGGGAAAATGGCATACAGTATCCAAAGCGTATAATAGGTACACAATATGTAATACCAATTAAAATATTTAACAGAAAAATAAAGGTGAAAGTATATCAGTTTTCAGATTGCGCTTGAAGTAATGTGAATAGCCTAAATAGACATTTATATTGAAGAACACTTTTAGCTTAAGTACCTAAAGTAAGTATTATCAGTTATAACGATTTAAGGTATTAAGCGTGCTATTTTTTCATCAACAAAAATAACTAAATTTTTGACAAAAATCTAATTAAATAAATGCTTTAATGGTTATGGTTATGGTTATATAAAATTAATTTTTTAATCTCATAAAAAATGCCAACTAAAGTTCATTAGTTGGCATTGCTTCAAATAAAAATTAATTTGAATTAGTTAGAATATGAATATGACGAAGTTATATTAAAGAAAGTATCAGCTGATTGACGACCTAACCTAGCTTGATAACAACCGACTTGTTCATCACAAGTTTTGCCCTGTAATTTAGAGCCTGTGGTTTTCTTTCTTCTTTTAAAAGTCACCAGTTGCTCATCAAATAAAGTAGTTAAAGGTGCAGCACTCACCGTTATTATTTCTATATGTGATTTAGGCCAAGCAAAATTATTGTTTTTATTTTTCACTAAAGGTTTATTTTTCATTGCAGCTAAAAGTTTCGGAAATGAAGCGGCATTATTATTTAGTGAATCATTAATTGATTCTAATAGTTTAGGTAATCTTTTGTCTTTTTGTTTGTATGCTTTAGTTAAATAAAGATCAGCTTTAGGTAAATCTTTTTCGATTAATTTATCATTAATATACAAAGTGCCTAGGATATAGTTAGCATCTTTATAGTTGTCTTCAGCGACCTTTTCTAAATACTTAACACCTTTATCAACATCTTTGTTTTTCTCACTAATTAAAGAGATTACACCGACAAGATATTGAGATGATGGCTCGCCTTTTTTAGCAGCCTTTTTAAGATACTTTAACGCTTTATCTTCATCTTTTTCAGTACCGTAACCAATATAATAAAATTGACCTAAGGTTGCATTAGCTTGAACATAACCTCGTTTTGCGCCCATTTTAAATTTCTTAAAATAGTCAACGCAGTATTCACTCTGACATTCTACAATCTCTTCTGCTTTCAAATTAACAGAAAGAAATAAGAAGGAAAAAGTCAGTATCACTCCTAATAAATTATTCATATATATCCTTTCGTATTGATGCGAATAAGGTTAGTAGCCTTATAATATTTACATTTAATTAACGTAATTAGCATAAATTATGTACAAAAAGTTATCAACTTTATTAATGTAACAAACTTTATAAGCTAAGCTGTTTGTCTAAAAATATCACTTTAATTAAAATGCATTTATATAAGCTTAGTCATTAAATTTACTAAGCTCCACTGTCTTTATTAAGGGCTTTATCCGCCATATTATTATCGATTAATAAATATCTTACGGTGTTTTATCAATCACGCTAAGTATTGTTATCCAACTGAATTATAAAACAGTTTTATTAACACCTTTATAAGATTAAACGCACAGAGATCGAATCAAACAAAGCAATATACCGCTAGAAAGTATAGAATTCAGCTTGTTAATATTTAATTTTTATGACGGATTTCAACCAAATGAAAGATTTGACTCAAGGCTCAATCCCAAAACACTTAATCACCATGGCAATGCCGATGATGATAGGAATGTTTGTGCAAACCTTGTACTTTCTTGTCGATTTATATTTTGTTGGTAAATTAGGTGCGACTGCGCTGGCAGGTTTAAGCTTAGCGGGTAATGCCATGTTTTTAATTTTTGCCCTTACGCAAATTATCAATATTGGCACAGCAACACTTATATCTCACGCTGTTGGTTCAAAAGATCAACTTAATGCCAATAATATTTTCAATCAATCCATGATGATCTCAAGTGTCATTGGTGTTGTAGTTTGTGTGATCGGTTATTTAGGTGCTAAAAGCTACTTGAGTATTGTTTCTCAAGATCCAGAAACTGTTGCGATGGGCTTAGACTATTTATATTGGTTTATTCCTTGTATGGCGTTGCAGTTTATTATGGTTGCTATCAGCGCTGCACTTCGAGGTACTGGCATAGTTAAACCCACTATGATGATCCAAATGTTGTCTATTTTGGTCAATATTATTCTTTCACCTATTTTAATTACTGGTTGGGGTACGGGTTACGCAATGGGTATTGCAGGTGCAGGATTGGCGAGTTCTATTTCAGTAGTTTTTGCGGTTATTTTATTGGTTTACTATTTTAAAACCTCAGAGAAATATATCAGCGTTAACTTTAATCTTTGGCGAATCGACACAACTTGTTTAAAAAAATTATTTGCTATTGGCTTACCGGCTGGCGGTGAGTTCTTTCTAATGTTTCTTTATATGGCCACTATTTATTGGCTAATTCAGCGCTTTGGTGCCGATGCTCAAGCAGGATTTGGGTTAGGCTCTCGAGTAATGCAGGCATTATTTTTACCTGCTATGGCTATTGCTTTTGCCGCCCCCGCTATTGCAGGGCAAAACTTTGGTGCAAAAAACTATCAGCGAGTTAGAGAAACGTTTACCTGGTCTGTAATCATGACTTGCTCATTAATGACCCTGCTGACTATTGTATGTTTATGGCAAGCAGAATTATTACTACTGAGCTTTTCGACGGATAAACAAGTGATTGTTATCAGTGCCGCTTTTTTACAAATTATATGCTGGAACTTTATCCCATCGGGCATTGTTTTTACTTGTTCAGGCATGTTTCAGTCTTTAGGTAATACTTGGCCTGGATTATTAAGTACCGGAGCGCGTTTACTGGCTTTTATTTTTCCGGCACTTTGGTTGTCGAATCAAGCAAACTTTCAGATTGAACAATTGTGGTACATTTCAGTATCAACCGTTTGTTTTCAAGCACTGCTTAGTTATTACTTTTTACGCAGAGAGTTTAAACGTCGTTTACCGGCTGAGCTAACTACACCAACAATAACTCAGCTCAATTGACCTTTAATCGGGCCCATGTATTCCTGCAGTTATAGAACACAAATGTGCAATATTAACCACTGATTTACACCAGCAATGCTCAAGCCTCAATAAGCTGGCATTGCTGGTCGCCATAGTAATTGTTACTGTAATTACACTCAACTTCCTGCTTATTGGTATTTGAACTATCTTGATGACTTAACTTCAATAAGTTTTGCAGGTTTACACTGATGTTTACAAATATATTTTTCATTGTTCTTCCTCTTAATTAGATATACCCCATTGTTACTTATTAGATTGATTCAGTAAATTTCATTAAATCTATAAAGTAGTTCTAAAAAACAGATGATTAGTGACGCTCTCTCACCTACTTAAACCGTCAAGATTAAAATATCAACTGCACTTTTTGGTTAACTCGGTGTTGAATATATCTTTTAACATCGTTATCTCGTTTGTTCGAACATAGTTAGGGCGAATAATTAATGATATGGTGCGATGTGGTCCCGGCTCATTTAAATGTATCGCTCTAATTTCTGACTCACTGTGTATCAATTGATCTAATGCCATGTGCGGGACTAAAGTTGTGCCCAATTTTCCGGCAACCATTTGAATTAGAGTATGCAAACTTGCTGAATCAAAATCTCTATCTTGATTTTCATTTTGCAAACTACAGGCTGCCAATGCGTGATCTTTTAAACAATGACCATCTTTTAGCAGCATAAGTTTGTCAATTTCTAATTCTTCACTGGTTATTTCTTTTAGTTGGCTTGGGCATTCATCTTTATGACTCACCCAATAAAAGTCTTCCTGCCAGAAAGTAAAACTCATTAAGCCTTCTATGGGGAATGGCAAGGCCAAAACGGCAGCGTCAATATCTCCTCGCCTAACCATATCGACTAATACCTGAGATTGTTCTTCAATTATTCTCAATTTAAAGCCAGGATGTAACTTCCTAACTTCGGGTAATATTTTCGGCAATAAATAAGGCCCTACCGTTGGAATAACACCAATTGTCATCGGATTAATAAAGGGTTGTTTATTCGACTGTGATATTTGTAATAGCTCATCAACTTCAAACTTCACTGATTTAGCTTTGCTTAAAATTAACTGACCATGGTGAGTGATCAACACTTGCTTATTGTTACGCTCAAAAATAGTCGTGCCTAACTGTTTTTCAAGTTCAATAATCGCGGTACTTAATGCCGATTGCGAAACGTTGCAAGCATCAGCAGCCTTTTTAAAATGTAATGTTTTTTCTACGGCAAGCGCGTAATGTAATTGTTTTAGCGAGATCATAATTTTTCCTTACAGTAACTATTTTTCATAATGCACTTTTATAGATAGATAATATCGAACATACATCCTATTTTAATCAATTTTTTGCAATCATGTACGGTTTAGTTATGAATGCCCATTATAAAAGGTAAGATAAACACTATACTCAACTGATTTAAAACAAAAAAAACCTCAATTCTAAAAAACAGAAGACTATCTTCCATTCAATCAATTATCCAAAGTCACAGTTGCAAACTAAGCTTACTGCATATTAATTTTTAAAATGAATAACCATCAGAAAATACTGAGGAATTAAAATGCTTAAAAAAACACTCCCACTAGCTGCCGCAATTTCAGTTGCACTTTCATCACTCACTCTTTCAAGTACAGCACTAAGTGCTGATGCTGCTAAAACCAATCAATTTTGGTGGCCAGAGCAATTAAATCTAAGCCCGCTGCGTCAGCACGGAGCAGAATCAAATCCTTACGGTGCCAAATTTAACTACGCTAAAGAATTTGCCACTATTGATTTAAAGCAACTCAAAAAAGATATTGAAACAACGTTAACCGACTCTAAAGCTTGGTGGCCTGCTGACTGGGGTCATTATGGGCCATTAATGATAAGAATGGCGTGGCATAGTGCTGGTGTTTATCGCGTTCATGACGGTCGCGGCGGTGCCTCAGGCGGACAACAGCGTTTTGACCCATTAAACAGTTGGCCAGACAACGTTAACTTAGATAAAGCCCGTCGATTACTTTGGCCTGTAAAGCAAAAATATGGTCGTAAACTTTCTTGGGCTGATTTAATGGTGCTTTCTGGCAATGTCGCATTAGAGTCAATGGGCTTTAAAACCTTTGGTTTTTCTGGTGGTAGAAGCGATGACTGGGAGCCAGATCTTGTTTACTGGGGACCAGAAACTACCATGCTTGATGACAAGAGACGTGATAAAAAAGGTAAATTAAAAGGCCCGCTTGCTGCTGTTGAAATGGGCTTAATATACGTAAACCCAGTTGGACCTCATGGTGTACCTGATCCATTATTAGCCGCCAACGATATTAGAATGTCGTTTGGTCGTATGGCAATGAATGACGAAGAAATAGTAGCCCTTATTGCTGGTGGTCACACATTAGGTAAAGCCCATGGTGCCAAAAAACCAGAAAACTGTGTTGGCGCAGAGCCTGCTGCAGCTGCTATTGAAGAACAAGGCTTAGGTTGGAAAAACAAATGTGGAACGGGTGTTGGAGCAGATACTAGTAGCAGTGGTTTAGAAGGTGCTTGGACTGTAACGCCTACACAATGGTCATCTAACTACTTAGATAATCTAATGAACTTTACATGGGTACAAACTAAGAGCCCAGCCGGTGCAATTCAATGGATACCCAGCGAAAAAGCCGCTGTAAATTTAGTTCCTGATGCACATATAGCGAACAAACGTAATGCGCCAATCATGTTTACAACTGATTTAGCGCTGAAAGAAGATCCGAACTTTCTTAAAGTTGTTGAACGTTTTAGAGCAGATCCAAAAGAGTTCGACAAAGCTTTTGCTAAAGCTTGGTTTAAATTAACTCACCGTGACATGGGACCTCGTGCTCGCTATGTCGGTTCAGAAATCCCGAGTGAAATATTATCATGGCAAGATCCAATACCAGCGCTTAAGCACCCTTTAGTATCTACAGTAGATATAGAGGAACTTAAACAACAAATTTTAGCTTCTGGCTTAACAACTTCGGCATTAGTCAAAGCGGCATGGGGGTCAGCAGCTAGTCATCGCGTTACCGATATGCGCGGCGGTGCTAATGGTGCACGAATTCAGCTAGAGCCACAAAAAAGCTGGCAAGTTAATAATCCTAAAGAGTTGAATGAGGTATTAACAAAATTAAAATCTATTCAAGGTGATTTTAATCAGCAATCTGTAAGTGGAAAAATTTCGTTGGCCGATATCATTGTGTTAGGCGGTGCTGCTGCCATTGAACAAGCTGCAAAATCCGCAGGATATGATGTTGACGTGCCCTTTAACGCTGGCCGTACTGATGCAACACAAGCACAAACTGACATTAAGTCATTTAATTATTTAAAACCCGATGCCGATGGATTTAGAAATTATTACACTGAAGCGAGTTATATGTCGCCTACCGCAATGTTGGTCGATAAAGCTAACTCACTGGGTTTAAATGTACCAGAAATGACCGTATTGGTTGGTGGTATGCGTGTTTTAGACGCCAACTATGATGGCTCAGCTTTGGGTGTACTAACCAAAACACCAGAGGTATTAACGAACGACTTTTTTATAAACTTACTCGATATGTCAACCACATGGAGAAAAGATCAAAATAACGTCGGTGTGTATCAAGGTTATGACCGCATATCTGGTACATTAAAATGGCAAGCTTCGCCTGTTGATTTAATCTTTGGCTCAAGCTCAGAGTTACGTGCTATCGCCGAAGTTTATGCTTCAAATGATGCTAAAAGTAAGTTTATCAAAGACTTTATTAACGCTTGGGTTAAGGTGATGCAACTAGACCGCTTTGATCTGAAGTAAAACCATTTAAACATTAATATCTATTGAAAAACGAGTATGGCGAAATGGTCATACTCGTTTTTCATTCAAAAATACGCTTCAGCCATACGTTACCAGTGAATAGGATCAACATGGTAATACTGTGTTAATTGTTGATAAAGTTTAGGATGCTGTAAATTAAACTGCTTAGATTTCTCAAAAAACACCTCACTCGCGACAGCAAAAAACTCGGCTGGATTTGTTGCGCCATAATAATCGAATAACGATGGTTCTCCCCTACTGGCTTGTTTTTGTAATGTTTCAAACTGCGTAGAAAAAATTTCTGACCAACACTGGTAGCTTTGCCCTGCTGCTAATATCGGTGCACCATTAGCGCGACCATCTTCTTGATCAAGTTGATGGGCAAACTCATGGATTACCACATTGCGCCCGTCATCAGGTATTTGTGCGCCTTCTAAGGCATCTTGCCACGACAACACTATTTTACCAAAATCCCATGACTCACCAGCTAATACCATTTTTTGCGTAAAATAAACTCCGTCGCCACTTCGTGTCTGTTGCTGTTTTACAAAAGCACTTGGATAAACCAATATTGTACGTAGCTTTGGGTAATAATTAGTTTTTCGATTGAGGAGTAACAAACAAGCCTGAGCAGCAATCGTTATTCTAATTTCATCTGTGATCACAACGCCATTACAGCCAATAAACTCTTTTTCAGCCAAAAATACTTGAATGTGCTTTTTAAGCTGAAGCTGCAAGTCAGCTGGCATTTGCCTAAAATAGGGCATTCTTTGCTGAATAATTTTTCGCCATTGTTTCTTAAATGGCTTAGCCTTTATTAATTCACGCTTATACTCAAGCCAGTGTGGTTTTCCAGCCAAGTAAACAATAAGCAACACGCCAATAATCACAGGTAGTAAGAAAGAGAACATAATAATTTATTGTAAAGAAGCTTTACTATAAGGTGCGGACTAGTTAATCAAATATCAATTTATTTTCTTAAAAATCAGATATTAAAATTTAATTACTTAAAATAATATTTTCTTTGTAATTAATTTGAACTTATTACCAAAAGTACCCTCTTACTATATGAGAGACTTACTTCCCTGAGTGTTTTATGTTTATATTTTATGTTTTTTAAAGCGTCTACCTATTTGGTAAGCGCTTTTTTTTTGTCAAAAATTTGATAAAAGACAATTACAACAATTTAGCCACCCAATCACATTAAAAACTCCCAATCATTACCATCAACACTGCCATCAAATATCATTTACTGTAACCACTGAATTACATTAGGTTTGCCGCTAATAAATTAAGTTAACTTTGTGCAAAGCTGTCGTTAGGATTTGTGTAACTAATGTCCGCAGATCCGACATTTCAGTCCGTTTGAATGCCTTATGCATGGTAGATAATAAATACAAATTGTTACTTAACATTAGAGTCCACAACCATGTTGGGATAGAACTTGTGTATTAAGAAAAGTGATTACTTTATCAAAGTTATCATGATGTTCGTTATGCCCGCCCACTAGGGCGATATGCTGGCTCTGGAATGGAAAATCATTTGCTTTTAACCGGTTAATTATGATTTCGGACATTTCCATTGACGGCCATTGTTCATCTTCGGTGCCGGAAATAAGCAGCACGGGCCCGGAAATGTTTTCGACTTCTATTGCTGAAGCCTCCATAGCCTCGGTATTCTGCATCATTTTTTCGAAAGCCCCCCGCAAGTTGCCTGTCAACAAATCGGGAGTAACGCTCCATGGTACAGGAACAAAAGGAAGGGACTTTCTGTTGTGGGAGAATCCGGGTGTCGTCATGGCATCGTTAACTGCAGCAAAAACTGAACTTCCTGGGACGATACCGATAACACTTTTGTATTCTTGATAATAGCTGCCTAAAAGCAGTGCCAGTTCGCCGCCCCGAGACACTCCCATAACTGAAATGCAATTTTGGTTTATACGTGGATTTTGTGCTGCCTCTATTACAGCCTTGTGCACACCTTCAATGGCGATTCGATCTAGACTTTTAGGGATGTTTTCAGCGCCGAAATAGGCTATTGATAGGAAAGCATAACCATTACTCTGTAGTAGTTTTCTCTGTTTCTCTCCGTGCGGCCCAGCCCAGCCATTCCCTCCATCGGCGCCGCCAAGGCCAACAACCAAAGGCTGGTTACTACCTTCGCTTAAGAATAGCTTTACTTCAACTTCTCCGTATTTTTCCGGCAAAGTCTCAGTATCAAATGAATATACCGTGTAGTTTGCATAGGCAAATAACAATATAAATAGAGCAATAATTGCAACTAACAACCATTTGAAAACACTTAACACCAGTTTCATTTAATATCCTTTTTTTTAGCAAATCACTAATACTAGTAAGCTTGCATAGACATAATGACTCCCTACGAGGTGCTAGCCTCCAAATTCGTGGGTTAGTAAAACCAGAGCCATAATATATGTGTTAAACAATATAAATTGGAGGCTAGCATGTACAAAGATAACATGATTTTTATTGGTTTAGATACTCATAAAGTATCAACTGAAGTGGCATACATTGAAGACTAACGTGGCGCAAAGCCGGTTCATCATGGAAAAATAAAAACTAACAAATCAGCAATAATGAAACTCGCGCGACAATTTCAATCCAAGTACCCGCAAGCGACATTGCATTTTGTTTACGAAGCTGGCCCTTGTGGCTATTGGATTTACCGACTGCTGACCAGTTTAGGTCATTGCTGTTATGTCGTTGCGCCTTCGCTTATCCCTAAAAAGCCAGGGGATAAAGTAAAAACAGATAAACGTGATGCAATGAAGTTGGCCAAACTCCTTAAAGATGAGGAGCTAACCCCAATTTATGTTCCCGAGCCTGATGACGAAGCGATACGTGATTTATCAAGGGCAAGAGAAACCGCTATGAAAGACTTAAAAGATGCTAAATTCCAACTTAAAGGCTTGTTCTTACGTAATAACATTAGCACCAAGGTAAAAGGCACCTGGTCAAATCAACATTTACGCTGGCTAACTGAGTTAGTTTTACCGCATCCAAGCCAACAAATTGTACTGCAAGAGATGATACAAACCATTACCGAACGTATTAAGCGCGTTGAACGATTAGTGAATGAATTAGCACATCAAGCAAAACTATGGCGCTATTATCCCGTTGTTCAAGCATTGCAAGCGATGCGAGGTATTCGTTTTTTAGTCGCTGTAGGCACCATTGCTGAGTTAGGTGATTTAAGACGTTTTGACCACCCGAGAAAACTCATGGCTTACTTAGGATTAGTCCCCAAAGAAAACTCAAGTGGCGATAATCGAAAGCAAGGCGGCATCACTAAATGTGGTAATGGCCGAGCACGGCGGTTATTAATTGAAGGAGCGCAAACCTACATATAAACTGTGGGGTCAGGTTCTTTGAAATATCCGCAATGTCGGATCACTTCTCGTTAAATAAAACATGACTAATGTCTGCTCGTATTCTAGCCGACATAAATCGAGGTGAATCTTAGCCACCATTTTTTCACCGCTTTAAGCTCCAAGCGGACCTTCCTATCAATCAAATGACTGCTTTATAGTATATTTGTAATTATTTAAGTGCCAACGCTGTATGTAATTGAATGACTATGGTCGATGCAACTAGGTGGCACAGTCACACGTTATTTTCCAATAAACGTTTAACTGACATTATTCTATAGCTTATAGTTGATATTATTTACCTTGCTTTTGATTTCACTATCAAGGCAGGAACTTTTCTTTCTAATTTAATGTTTCGAAAAAATATAAAAAAATTTTATATCAAATTGAACTTTTTCTTAAAACACCTCTCTTACTATACGAGAGACTTAC
>NZ_JACGWF010000006.1:0-81937 GCF_014077595.1 Colwellia sp. 6M3
ATTTATATCCGCTTAATTAGCCATTTAAAATGGATGTTGCCAGCGGATCCCAACAACGAATACTTAAGATATATAAACATTTTAATTTCTAGTTATTTTAAGCCTAAATTGGTCTTTTTCTATCCGTATCCCGTATTGTAATTCTAGTTATTTATAAGATGATTAAGATGAGAATATTTATGATATTACTGATGAGCGAAGAATCAAGAATTATAGAAATGGCGTGGGAAGATCGCACCCCTTTTGAGGCAATTGAGCTGCAGTTTAATATGAATGAACCTGAGGTTATTAAATTTATGCGAAGTCGTTTAAAAGCCAACAGTTTTAAGTTGTGGCGAAAAAGAGTGTCAGGTCGATCAACAAAACACCTGCAATTACGGAGTGAAAACGTCACAAGAGGCTATTGCCCAACACAATATAAACAGCGTTGATTAAGCATACGCGAACGATTTTAAAAGTTAATTACCGAACTTTTGATGGTAAACACATAATTATTTATTATCAGGCTTAGGGTATTAAAACTACCTGCATAGTCTCAGTTAGTTTTATTGCTAAGCTGATGATCATTGGAAAGTTTTTAAATAATACTGGTTTCTACCGTTCTCTTTTGCTTCATATAAATATTCATCTGCGATTTTAACTAAATTATCGCTAGAAACTTTCGCATTGGCAGATTTTAATACCGCACCAATTGATAAGGCTGTTTTTACATCTTTCCCGCTATTTTTTAAGTTTAAGGTCGCAACCGTTAACACCATATCAAAACAGGTTTGTTCAAGCTTTTCACTACTGATACCGTAGAGTATGAGTGCAAATTCATCTCCTCCTATGCGAAAACCAATGTCTTCAGCACGGCGGCATTTTGTCTCGATAACTTCCGATAATTTAACTAAAACGTCATCACCTACATCATGACCAAATGTGTCGTTAATGGTTTTAAAATTATCAGCATCTATTAATATTAAACCTAAGGTTGCATTGTCTCGAGTTGCTATCGCGTTTAATCGTTCTATTTCTTCTTGAAAAGATCTTTTATTGTGGAGTTTAGTTAATCCATCCGTTATCGATTCGTTATATAGCCTATTAATCAGAAGGTAGTTTTGATAAAGCACCTTTTGACCTAATAGGTTAATCGTTAGGCAAATTCCAGACACGAACAGTAATATTATCAGCAAAAATATTAAGTCTGCTATTTGATGATTTAAATGAAAATTCACTGCTGAAAATACGGATAAAATAATTGCCGTTGCTACCACTGCGGGCTTAATTGCAATTATTAAGAGTAAACAGCCAAACATTAATATCAGTACGAGGCCAAGTTCAGAAAATTGAAAAGTGTAAACTTCAGAAAGATAATAAATGAAAGTGTGATTTAAGCCACTTCCGACATAAACCATTAACATTATTAATGAATTCGAACGAATTGAAAGAGGAGGGTAGTACCAATAAACAATATTTAAATATATTAACGGCAATACAACGAGTATTAGACGTGTTGTAAGGGTTAGTGAGTAAATCTCACTGGGGAATTTTATGACGTCCATTACAGCGAATGCGGTATACAAAATTAATGAAACTAGCAAAGCCCAGCGTCTGATACCTAGGCACTGAGTCATTAAAAAATGTAAAAAGTTGTCTTCACTTTTTACATTATCGTTCAAATTTTTTATTTTTTTGTTCATATAAGTACTTTATTCGATAATACGAGAAGGCGTGGTTTTAGTTTTTTATGCAAAAATTTAATATCGCTCAAAATTTAAAGTAAACCACCGTGATAATTGCTCATTCGAGTATGAACTTTCTTGCTGAACTCTATGTTGTTAGCCTAGTCACTTAATCATCAACTATCAACGGTAATTTAAACATAACAACATTAGCGTTGAATTCAAAATGTAGTGCTCACCATCCTTGATAGTAAACCATCATATTAACAGACCGTATATTTGGGGTTTTTATTACAATATTTAACATATTAAATATGTGCTTAACAATGCAGTAATAAATAAAGTAATAAATGCTGCTGCCTTTTTGCATTTATTATAAACATTATTAGTCAACGGCTGAAAAGTAATGCAAAATAGTATGTCGCTATTACTCCCTTCAAAGACAATGTTAATTACTGACATACGTTTGATATGTTTTTGCTAAAGACTAGCATGTTAACTGAGCCTTTAAGCCTATTGGATAGATATTATGAATTTAGATAAATCAACAAAACGCATTGCTAAAAAAGTTAAAAATGGCTTTCAAGGATATCCACAAATAACGCTAGCTTATTTTGGAGAGTCAGAAAGTTGTGCAACAAAAGTGGTGGTCAGTTTTGTATTAGAGGAAGGTGCTGACGCTCAAGAAGAGAAATTTTTAAGCGAAAGTGATGTTCGTAAAGATGAAACGATTCAGACAACCATCGTAAAAATTATTGAGCGAGCTGAAGCGAAAACAGTGATAGAAGTCGCGGGAGTCGCAAAAATTAATTGATATCAGTTTTATGATCAGTAAAAGATCACCTACGCTCAATTACTCTAAATAAAACTAATTTTGACTTTTATGCATATTTTAGATTGATTATGGTTAATTTAGTCTCTATATTTGCCGCACTTTCACTCAACCAATGTCCCTACTCATGAATGTTTTTAAACAACCATTAACTGTAAGCGCAGTTATGGCAATGTCTAGTACATTTTTAAATGATGTTTCTGCTTTTGAAAACGGCGAAATGCAAACTGATAATATTGCTGCTGAAACGTCAGATACAGGGTTTTCTGGTCGTATTCGTGTGGGCTACATTTCAATTGATAATGAGGTTGAAGCGCGTATGCAAAGTTCTGCTATCGGCGCAGAGCTTAATTATAGCAGTGCAAGTTGGCAAGGTCTTACTGCCAACGGTAGCTTATATACCACACAAAAAATATTCCACGATGATGAAGGTAGCTTTTTTGGCTCTGATGGCGACGGTTATGCCGTTTTAGTTTTGACTCGCCTTATGTTGACATGAACGATGTGCGTATGGTGCCGAATAGCTTTACCGGCATTTTAGTGACTAATGCCGATATTACGGATACCACGGTATATGCTGCGCATTTAACTGACTGGATCAGTGTAGATAGCGAAAAACCAGAAGACTTTATTGATCTACTGGGTAGTGATAGCGTTAACGTATTAGGTGTTGTTTATCAGGGAATTGACCATGTTGAGCTACAAACATGGTATTACAATGCCAAAGACTTAGCCGACTTTTTCTATGTTGATGCTACCGTTGAGTTTGATAACATTACCTTAGGTGCTCAATTTGGTAAGCAATCAGACAGCAGTGATAATAATAACGGCCCTGATGGTGACGTATATGGCATTATGGCCAGTTATACATTGAATGACTTTACATTTAAATCCTCGTATAACCATGTGTCGGGTACTATTATCAATGGCTTTGGTGGCGGTCCTTTTTATTCCAATGCGGCAGATCACACTATATCGGGTGTACTCGATCAAGATGCCTTGGCCATTGGTATTGATTACAGTGGTTTTGATAACATCACGTTGGGATTATTAAATGTTGCCTTTGACAAAGGTGCTGACGAAATAGACTTATTTTTCAGCTATGATTTTGGTAATAACATGGTATTTGATTTTATTTATCACCATATACATGACGATGGAAAAATGGTTTTAGCTATGTTTAATGTTGGCTTTTAATTATTTTTTAAGTGTTTTTTAAATAATTTAATAAAGTAGTGCTTACATATAGCGCTACTCCATCTTTTTAATATGCGTGAGTTTATTTACTCACAGGTAAGGTTACTCAGTAACATCATATTGATTATGTTATTATCTTAATTAATTGCTTTACAGAATATTCCATCATTTTATTGCCATGACAAACCTTACTGCTTGTTTTACGCCTTTTTCTCAGTCTATTGACAATACTGTGCTGCCAGAAAAATTTACCTTCCCATTTTATTACCAACCACAGCCCATTGCCATTGCTGCTGCTTTGCAGTTACAGCAACAGCTTGAACAGCTGCCTATTAGCTATTCTGAAGCTTTTACAGAAACGAAAGCTGAACAGGTTAGTTCAGGTAAAATGTTTGGTGTTTTAGTGGTGAAAAGTAGCCAAGATAACATCGGTTTTCTCAGCGCCTACTCTGGTCAACTCGACCTTGATGTAAGTATGATTAAATTTGTACCTGCAGTGTCTAATATGCAATTGCAAGATTCAGCGTTTTTAACTGAAAACCGCATTATTAACAATATTAATGCTGAAATAACGGTTTTGGAAAATAGCCAACAGCTTAGCCGTATTAGAGAAAACCTAAATGATGCCACAATAGCCTATCAGCAGGCATTATCATCCCAGCAAAATCAAATTGTGTTGAACCGCCAACAAAGAAAGCAACGACGTACAGTCGCTTCTGAGCAACTAACAGACAATGATGCTGAGCGCTTAAGTATTGAGTTAGCAGGGCAAAGTATTCAAGAAAAAAAGCAGCTACAAGCACTTAAGCAAAGCGGTCAAAAAAATCTTGAATCATTACACCAAGCCTTAACTGACATTACAGATGAAATTGATAAGTTAAAGAAGCTGCGAAAATCACGTTCGAAAAATTTACAAAAAAAACTCTTCGCTCAATATGATTTTCTTAATGCTAACGGCGAAACGAAAGATTTAAACGCTATTTTTGCCGAATTACCTGAGCATACACCACCCGCAGGGGCAGGTGATTGCGCGGCACCTAAATTATTACAATATGCCTATCAACATAACTTAACGCCCATTGCGATGGCTGAGTTTTGGTGGGGTGCTGCACCTAAATCAGCTATTCGACAACACAAAAACTATTACCCATCTTGTTACAGCAAATGCCAACCCATTTTGACTCATATGCTTAAAGGCCTGAAAGTCGACGATAACCCATTATTAGTAAATCCTGCGCAGGGTAAAGATTTAACGATTGTTTACCAAGATAGCGATATGCTAGTGGTTAACAAACCTGCTGAGTTTTTATCGGTGCCAGGTAAAAATATTGAAGATTCGGTTTACATGCGCATAAAAACGCAATTTCCACAGGCGTCGGGGCCACTTATTGTGCATCGGTTAGATATGTCGACTTCTGGGTTATTAATCATAGCGCTTAATAAAAGAGCCCATAAAGCATTGCAAAAGCAGTTTATTGAACGCAGTATCGAGAAGCGTTATGTTGCATTGGTTTCTGGAAATGTTGTCGAAGATAATGGCACTATCGAATTACCATTAATACTAGACTTTGATGATAAGCCTCGGCAAATGGTGTGTTATGAGCGTGGTAAACACGCACTGACTACTTGGCGTGTGTTAGAGCGAAAAAACAACACCACACGATTACATTTGTTTCCTAAAACTGGGCGAACGCATCAGT
Source organism: Colwellia sp. 6M3 (assembly GCF_014077595.1). Taxonomy (NCBI): domain Bacteria; kingdom Pseudomonadati; phylum Pseudomonadota; class Gammaproteobacteria; order Alteromonadales; family Colwelliaceae; genus Colwellia; species Colwellia sp. 6M3. Next base: position 5,394 of record NZ_JACGWF010000006.1, read on the forward strand.
TAAGAGTGCATTGTGCGCATAAGTTAGGGCTAAATATGCCGATTGTTGGCGATGATCATTATGGTTTAAAAGCCGATCGCTTACATTTGCATGCAGAATATTTGTCGTTATCGCATCCTATTAATCATTGCAAATTGGAGTTTGAAGTCGCTGCTGATTTTTAATGATTAGTGGCTCCTAATAAAATGTCGCATTGAATATAATTCGTCTCCTGTAACTGTAACTGTCACAGGAGAACCACTTACGGCATTAAAGCTTCTTTCCTAACCTTTTTTCAATTTGTTTCTTTTCCCAGTCAGCGCCAAAAAAACTGTATACCTCAAACACACTTATTCCATGAGAAACTACGCCAATACCCCAGCCAAATGCTGCCCACCAAGCCCAATAATAATCTGGGCTGGTAATAAAATTTACGATAAACAAACCAAGTATTACCATGCCATAATTAATAAGGTGACTATAAAAGCCTTTAATGTCCTTCACATGTTCAATAACACGGTTCTCTTCTTCGCTATATTTTTCTGAATTTTCCATTTTCTTTTCCTTTAGCAAATCTTCAAGTTCAATTTCAAAGACAGCGGCAAGAGATTTAAGTGATTCCAAACCAGCTTTCTGACCTCGCTCAATACGTTGAATGGTTCTGATATTTAAACCACTAAACTGGGCTAACTGCTCCTGAGACCAAGCTCTTTTAAGCCTTAACTTTCGGACGATCATATACTTCTCCTTGTTGCTGTTCGTATTGAATTATTAATTACTCGCTAAAACTTTTCTACGACTTTTACCTGACTTTAATACGACAGTTATTTAAAATCAGTTACTTACACCATTTGTTATTTAGGTGATGGTAATGCTTTTAAGTAGCCTAGCAGCGTCGTCAAACTCATAAACTTCTACTTTTGACATAATGTCTTTTAATTGCTGATGATAATCTTGCTGCTGGGTCATTGCTAATAATGATTGAATGGTTTCAATTGCAGCAACATCATAATTATCGACATCAAATTTTAATTGCTCAATAAGGGCTTTGCAGTCTGAAATGTTGAAAATAACATCAGTAGGCTCTGGTGGGTTGAGTGCTGATAATGCTAATTGAATGCGTTTTAATTCATTTTGACACTGGCTTAAAATTAATGGCTTTATATTATGTTGTACGGCATTTCTTTCTAAAGTTTGGCAAAGTGTATAAAGGTTTGTAGCACCAATATTGCCAGCTACACCTTTAATAGTGTGAGCTAATTGCTCAATCTCAGCAAAGTTATTGTTAGCAAACGCACTTTCTAAAGGTGCTAATGCATGAGTATAGTTATTTTTAAATTTAAGCAGTAAGCGCAGATAAAGGCTTTTATTATTTTGTGCAATAGCTAAACCAGATTTTATGTCAATACCGTCAAGTTCAGGGATGATTATTTGCTCATTTTCATTTGCTGATAACAGCGCTTTATTGGCGTTTAAGTGATGAAGTTTTTTCTGTGAAGCAGGAACAACCCATCGTGCTAATTTGATAAACAATTCTTGGGTATTAATGGGCTTACCAATATGCTCATTCATACCCGAGGCTAATGCTTTTTCACGATCTCCGGCCATTACGTTAGCGGTCATAGCGATAATAGGTAAATCAACAAAGCGAGGGTTCTGACGAAGTTCGCGTGTGGTTGTGTAGCCGTCTTTCACTGGCATTTGGCAATCCATTAATACACCGTCGAAGTGTTCTTGATTAAGTTGAGCCAGTGCTTGTTGCCCATTGTTGCTAATAACCACTTTAATACCGTTGCTAGTGAGTAATTCTGTTGCTAGCTCCTGATTTATTTCGTTATCTTCTACTACTAATAACTTTATACCTTGTAAAGACTCGATGGCGGACAATGAGTCGCGCTCAATTTGCTCATAACTTTCTTTTCTCAAGTTTTCTTTACCTAGCGTCACCAGTAGGTTATCAAGTAAGTTAGAAGTCGTTATTGGCTTACAAATTACTGAATATTTAGCATCGTTTGCCAGAGTAGGGATTAACATTTTTCGTTTATTGGGGAGAATATGCAAGATTGGTAATTCAGCATGATTATCTCTAATTAACTTTAATTCACCACAGTATTGATTGTCGCTACAATTTATCAGATCAATGAGTATTGCATCAAAGCCACCAAGTTGTGGCTGTGCTAAGTCAGTTAATAGTTCACTGGTAGAGCTATAGTTTTTTATTGCAAAGCCAAAAGAATTTAAGATCCGCTGTAAAATCACCTGATAAACGCTATTGTCAGTCACCAATGCAATTTTTAAATCATTTAGTGACGTTAAACTAGATGATTTAGTATTAAGTTCATTTGTCGGTTGGCTTTGATAAGTGAGGGTGAAATGGAATTTACTACCAATATGCGCTTCGCTTTCTAGCCATATTTCACCGCCTAATAGTTCAACAAGCTGTTTGCATATTGCCAAGCCTAAACCTGTACCGCCATATTTACGGGTAGTTGATGCATCAGCCTGGCTAAATGACTGAAAAAGTTTTTCTTGTTGTGCGGCATTCATGCCTATGCCGGTATCACAAACTGAAAATTGTAAAGTTACGTTGTTTTTATGTTTTTTGATGCACGACACATTAATTTTTATTTCGCCATGATCAGTAAACTTAGCGGCATTACTGCCAAGGTTGGTTAATATTTGCCCAAGGCGCAACGGGTCACCAATAAGATTAAGTGGCACATCTTGCTCTACGTCAAATATCAACTCAGTTTGTGTTTCGTTGAGTTTATCGACCAATAAATTATTTAAATTATCGAGCGCGTCATCCAAACAGAAAGGGATTGATTCTATCTCAATTTTGTTCGCTTCAATTTTTGAGAAGTCTAGAATGTCGTTAACAATACCTAATAATGACTCAGCAGCAATATTAACTTTTGCGATATAATTCTGTTGTTCTGGAGTTAAATTTGTTTTCAATGCTAACGCAGACATACCAATAATGGCATTCATTGGGGTACGAATTTCATGTGACATATTAGCTAAGAAATTAGATTTAGCTTTTACGGCATCTTCTGCCAGCGACTTAGCATCTGCAAGGGTTTCTTCTGCCATTTTTTGTTCGCTGATATCAACAAATGTACCTAATAAACCACCTGCCGAGTCATCAGCTTTCTCAAAGCTTTTTACCCAATACATAGTGGTATGCTCTAAACCATCACCATAAATCATGGGTATTTCTTTTCGTATCATACCCTTTGAGGCAATAATTTCAGTGTCTTCAGTCTGATAAGCTATTCGATCTGCCATCGGTAAAAAGTCAAGTTCGAGTACTGTTTTTCCAATAATGTCTTCTCTTTTAACATTAAAGGTTTGTTCATATGCTTTATTTACGTTAGTAAATGTTGAATCTGGCGCTTTAACAAATATTGGGTAAGGAATAGTGTCAGCCAATGCTTGTTGAAATAAAATATGCTCTGCTAATTCAGCATCATGGAGTTTACGTTCAGTAATATCGCGAATAATAGCAACGATAAAACGTTCATTATGCATATCAAGAACACTCACGGTGACTTCAGCTGCGAACTCATAACCACTTTTGTGCTTACCTGTTAGCTCCAATAGTTGTTTTTCAGGGGAAGGTTCATGCAGTATTTTGTCAAAAACATGCAAGCTTGTTTCTTCAGGTAATAAACAATCAATCTTCTGACCAATAAGCTCAGACTTTTCATAACCAAACATAGTTAAAACTTGTGAATTAACTAAGTTGTGCACTCGATGTTTATCTAACATTAAAATAGCATCGGGTGCTGACTCCATTAAAGCAGCAAACTGAGCTTGAACTGCATTTCTTTGCGTAATATCGATTAACGTTAAACGTACTTCAGTTAATTGTTCTTCTTCATTATAAACAGGAAGCGCTGACAACATGGTGTCTATGGTTTTTGTATCACTAATATTAACCGGAATTTCATTGGCTAATGGGTGAGATTTCGTTTGAAATATTTTGTGTACGTAATGTGATGGGTCAACAAAACTTTGCCAATTTAAAGAGGTAAAGGTTTCACGAGGGCGCTCAAACATTTGTGCAAACGCAAGGTTATGTTTAATAAACATACCTTGAGCATTTAATGTCGCATAAGCAACGGGTGCGTGTTCATATAGTTCCCATAGTGCTCGTTCACGTTGATGTAATTCAGCTGTACGTTTTACGACGAGCTGCTCCAGCTCTTCTTTTGAACGTCGCATATACTTTGTTGAACGCTGTCCAACAGAGATAGTAAATATGTTGGCGATTAGCGTTAATAATAGAGTAATAAAGGCAATGAACATTAACTTGTTTCGAAGTATGTTCACCTCTAATAAGGCTTCGTTTACATCAACTTCTGTTGCAATACCAAACCCATACTGGTTGTCCCACAGCCAAGCGCCAAAAACGTTTACACCTCTATAGTCGTTATACCCGATAACATTACTGGTTATTTTATTGTTAGTAATTAGGGTAATGTTGTCTGAACGAGCACTATTAACTAAGTGATTTGCCATAAATGTGAACGGTAATTGTTGTAAGTCAAAGGTCGCATCAGGGTTGTCTATTACGTTAACTTTTGGCACTTTAAGTGTGATCAGTTGTTTGTTTTTACTGAATATTTGTAAGTAATTAATTGATGTGAACTCGTTTTTAAAGCGACTTTTAGTCAGCATTTTTCCTTGTTTAGTTACTAAGTAGCTGTCACCAGAGTTGCCAATACGACCTTGTTGCATAATATTAGATATTTGGCCGCTAGGTTGAATTCGCATAGATAAAGCGGCAATCACTTGATTATTCTCATCCGTTATCGGTGTGATCATATACATACTGTATTGGTCTATGGCTTTAGTCGTACTATTCAACAAGTCCAAAGCATTCGACTTTATTGGTGGCACAAAATGACTTTCTCCCGTAAAAACAGCGGCAATTATCTCAGGATGTTGTTGGGCTATTAAGCTGATTTTATCTAAGTTTTCGTTACGGTTTGAACCAATATTGATATGTTCTGAACTGATAATTGAAAAATCTTTTCCCTCAATACTACTTTGGCTAATATATTGACGTATTTTTATTGTCGACTTTGAGGTTTTCATTGCTTGGTTTAACGCTGACTGCAGGTGTAATTCTTTGGTGAGTTCTATGACAGTGTTACTTTTAGCTATTTTTTTTAATTGCCTTTCTTGCTCACTTATCCAGTCATTGAGGCGAGTTTTTGTTGCTTCTACGACAAACTCTAGATTTTTTTGCACGTTGGCGCGGGTGTTCTCTTCATTGTCTTGCAAGGTTAAGTAAATAACACTAAAAATAATAGCGATATTCAAGGCCGATATTGAATGCACTATAAAAGGAAATTTCCTCGATGCCATAAATGCGGCAATACGTTGCTGGCTAATTAATTTAGGTAAAAGTAAGGTAGAAAAAATTAACAATAATGATACTAAGGTCATCATGAAAATTAGTGATGTACTGTCTGCGTCATTACTTTGATCTGAAGAAAAGTTGATTAACGCATCTTCAAGTAATAAATTTTCGGGGATGAAAGGCGAATCGATCATGCCTAACTGATGATAAATCTCGCTAATTTTTTCCATACGAGTACGGGCAATTGAGCCTAGCGGGATAAATTTAGCTAAAATAATCTTTCTAATCTCATTGGCTTCAAATGTTAGGTGAGCATGAGACTTATCTTGGCTATTATATTTCTTTTCAATCAAATCAATGATTTCAGCTTGATGGTTAATCGCATATTGCCAACCTTTAATGGTCGCTTGGCGAATCGCTTGAACCCGTTGAGGATTATTTTTTACTTCTAATTCACTGGTGAAGAGATTATCACCATAAAAATCAATGCCATAATCTCTAGGGCTGATGGTTAATATGTCTATATCAGCTTCTTTGAATTGAAAGGGCTCATTGGTGTTATATATTAATATAGCATCAGTTTCCCCACGGGTTAATGCGCCGAAATGGTCACTTTGTTTTTGCCATACAAAAGCCGACATATCTTGCTCTGCTTGCATCAACATGGCGGTGATGGGGGCGAAATTTTTCCATTCTTTATCCACCATAATGCGCTTACCAATAAGATCAAATGGGCTACCAATGCCAGAAGATCGCAGTGTTGCAATAGTGGTGGGAGAGTGTTGAAATATTTGCGCAACGATAACTACAGGTTTACCGTTATTTTTTGCCACGATTAAACTCGAGTCATTGATACCATAGTCCGCTTTACCCTCGACAATATAATCTTCAATAGACCCTATTTTATCGCGTTCTCTTAACTCGACATCTAAGCCAAGTTCTTGATAAAAACCTTGTTCCTTTGCCGCGTAATAGCCAGCATATTGAAATTGATGATACCAATTAAATTGAATTGATACTTTATCGAGTTCTTGTCCTAAGCTTTGGCGAGAAATTAATAAAGTTAAGATACAACTTAACAACATTGAGACATTTTTATTACGAAAATAATTCAACATATTATGTACGTTCAGCCCACTGCTTTATAATCTTTGCCAACTGTGCAACACCATCGGTAAGTGCTGCAGGACCAGGTTGTAAAATATCTGTTGAGTTTATCTCAAAAATATCACCATTTTTTATTGCTGGGATCGTTTGCCAACCAACTCTTGAGGTGACTTTTTCTTCATCAAACTTACGCCCACACCATGAAGCAATGTAAATATCGGGTTGTTTGGCTATTACCTCGCTGGCATCTGCAACAATACGATTTTTTGCTAAAGATTGAGTCGAAAACTCTTGATAACAATCTATGCCACCGGCAATTTCTATTAATTCGCTCACCCAACCAATGCCAGTAATAATAGGATCAAACCACTCTTCAAAATATACTTTTGGATGTTTAGGCAATTGTTCAGCTTGTTGCTTAATTTTTCGTAAATTGTCTTGCATGTCTGCGACGAGTTTTTCACCTTTAGCTGGCTGCCCAATTAAAGCTGATACGGTGCGAATCATCTGTAAAATTTCACTGATACTGCGATGATTAAAACAATGAACTTGTATTCCTTCTTTAATTAAATCGGCAACGATATCAGCCTGCATATCTGAAAATGCCAAGACTAAATCAGGCTTAAGCGATAGGATTTTTTCCGTTCTGGCGGTAATGTAAGCACTTACTTTGGTTTTTTCTTTTCGTGCACGTTCAGGGCGCATGGTGTAAGCCGAAATGCCAACAATACGATGATCTTCTTCCATAAGGTAAAGTGCTTCGGTGGTTTCTTCGGTTAAACAAATAATGCGCTCTGGCCATTTAGGTTCAGGAACTAAAATCATGCATTTTCCTTGTTACTTACGGTAGTGTTTTGTTTTATTGGTATTATATTGACATGCAATCGTTGCTATTGCATTTGATGAGTTTTACTTTATCAAAAACCACGCAGCAATGATTGGTTTTTTAGTGGTTGTAACAACTCGTGTTTTAAACAAGGTTGTTTCATTGTTAATACAGCAAGTTTATTTGTTAGACTGTATGCAATTATTACTAATAAATCATGGAAGTTAGCTTGTCAGTTTTTAATATCTATTTGTTACGCCATGGCGAACTTGTTGAGACCGGAGTTTTATGTGGGCGTTCAGATATTGCACTATCGAATACCGGCAAACAACAGCTTATTGAAGCTAGTCAAGGTTTAGTGGATATTTCACAATGCTACAGCTCACCCCTTATTCGTTGTCGAGCGTTTGCAGAAAGCTATTGCCAGCAAGTAGATATTTCATTACAAATTACGGCTGACTTGAAAGAGATGGATTTTGGTGATTGGGACGGGCAAAGCTATCAAACACTTTGGCAACCTCAAAACTCAACAAAAAATGCTGAGAATGCGCTCACATTGGGTGATTTTTGGCAAAATCCTTGGCAATGTCAGCCGCCAAATGGTGAAACTATGGCAAGCTTTACTGCACGGATTGATAGTTTTTGGGCGCGTTTATTACACCAATTTGAACAGACCGTTCAAAAAGAACAGCAACAATGTCGACCGAAAAATACTTTAGTGGTTAGTCATGGCGGTGTTATTCGCTATATTTTAGCTAAAGTGCTTGGCTTACCAATCCCAGGTGTTAATCATATGGCTAATATCGATGTACCTTATGGTGCACTTATTCATATACAAGTTAGTATTGATAGTAACGGCAAAGCTTGGTCGAAGTTAATGCTTTAATAACAGCAAATTTAGCATTATCGAACTGTGTTGTTATTTTAGAAACTCACTTTTTTACATAGGATGTAAGAACGCTATCTCACCGGAATTTAAATGTGAAAGCTTGAATATTTAAGCTTTTAACGCACCACTGAGTTAAAAATAAACCTTGCTATTTTGTCCTAGCTGTCGATAATCGCGCCATTAATTAAATAATGTCATATTCAATTTTACTACTTTAATGGAGGATCCCATTATTGCAAAGGTAAAACTGGGAATGTGGTGAAAATCCACAACTGTGCCCGCAACTGTAAACAGCGCATATATTACCACTTAGCCATAAAGTCATTGGCCGAAAAAACATATATGCTGTAAGTCAGGATACCAGGGGAAATATAGACATTAATTACCACGTCGAGCGGGTTACTCGAGCATTGGAATTTTTATTTTGCCTTGTTGATTATGTCATCATTGATGAAATATATACTCCCTTAAGCCTCTAAACTCATCTACGTTAATCATTTTTTGTAAGCCAATTCTTTTGGGTTTGATTTTTGTTAGGTTTTGAAATGTTTAATATTAAAGCAGTTAGTTGCGAACACTCAGAAAAAATTCAAGCACTAATTGACGGTAAAACTAAGCCGCTAGGCGCATTGGGTGATCTTGAATCTTTAGCCAAGCAAATGGCTAAGATTCAGTTAACTGCTTCATCTTTTAAATCTCCTAAAAATAACCAACATAAACTCGAACTTAACTCTCCTCATTTAACTATTTTTGCTGGCGATCATGGCGTTGCTAGCGAAGGTGTTTCCATTGCACCTAGTGAAGTGACTAGTCAAATGGTGGCAAACTTTGCTGGTGGCGGCGCAGCCATTAATGTTTTTAGTCAGCAACTTGGATGGCAGCTAAATATTGTCGATGCTGGTATTTTACATCCTGCATCATCGACAGCAGTTTTAGATCAACGATTAGGTAATATTACTCAAGCCATTAATCAGCAAGAAGCTATGACTCAAACCCAAGTCGAGCAAGGTTTTATTTTTGCCAAAAAACATATTGCAGAGCTAAAAAATACCGGTTGTAACATTGTTGCTTTTGGTGAAATGGGTATCGGCAACACCACGATTGCTTCAGCGATAATGGCGGCAATGATGGCTATTCCTGCGAGCGAAGCCGTTGGTCGTGGTACTGGCGTTTCAGATGATGTTGTTTTAAAGAAGCAACAAGTGGTTGAGCAAGCCTTAGCACTTCATCGAGATAATCTCACAAACCCTCAAGCTATTTTACGCTGTTTAGGTGGTTTTGAAGTGGTACAAATTACCGCAGCGATGCTAGCCGCAGCAGAAAATCGTATGTTAATTGTGGTTGATGGTTTTATTTGTACCGCTGCTGCAATGTTAGCGATTGAGCTAAATACTAACGTGAAAGGTTATATGATATTTGCCCATTGCTCAGGTGAGCAAGGCCACAAAAAAATGCTGAAATGGCTTCAAGTTAAACCGCTGCTGAACCTAGAATTACGCTTAGGCGAAGGTACGGGCGCGGCTTTAGCGCTACCGATAATACAAGCCGCAGCTGCTTTTTATAATGATATGGCAAGCTTTGCCGATGCAGAGGTTACTGATGTTACCTGAGTCTAACGAAATACAATCAAGCGCTTCCAAGCGAGAGTTACTCTGCCAGCAATGGCAATTGTGTCTTTTAGCTATCAGCTTTTTTACCCGAATTCCGGTTAACATGGCGGTTGATGTGACCGCCAAAATGCTAAATGAAGCAAGCCGATATTTCGCTTTAGTGGGCGTGCTTATAGGAATCATTTCTGCATTAGCTTTTTATCTAAGTGCTATGTATCTGCCTACTGAAATCGCATTGTTAGTTGCTATGGCAAGCAGTGTGTTATTAACCGGTGCCTTTCATGAAGATGGATGGGCCGATGTTTGGGATGGCTTTGGCGGCGGCTGGAGTATCGAAAATAAACTTAATATTATGAAAGACAGTCGCTTAGGCACCTATGGCGCAGCAGCATTATTTTTTATTTTGATGATTAAGTACCAAACGTTACTAGCATTAATTCAGCAAAATATGTCTAATGTTAACTTGATAAATGATGGGCTGAGCGTGTTGTCTATTCTAGTTTTAGGGCACTGTTTAAGTCGAGTTCTGGCGACAAGCTTAATTGCCGATATGCCCTATGTCAGCGAAGATGCCACCTCAAAAGTAAAGCCTTTAGCGCAAGCATTATCAAATAATAGTTATTTAACGTTGCTAGCTACGGGCACTTTGATCCTTTTAATAACCTTATCTTTTAGTGTTATTTGGAAGTTAGTGGTTATTTTATTACTGACACGTTGGTGTTTAAAACGTTGGTTTATGCAACAGCTAGGTGGTTATACCGGTGACTGTTTAGGCGCAGCGCAACAGTTTTCAGAAGTGGTTATATATATATCATTACTTGCCCTTACATCGGCGAGCATATGACTGAAATAGTGAAGCATAAAATTCAGTTAATTCTTGGCGGCGCACGTTCAGGTAAAAGCTCATTAGCGGAGCAATATGCGATGTTGTCAAAGCTGCCGGTTACTTATATTGCGACCGCACAAGCGTTAGATGCTGAAATGGCGCAAAGAATTGCGCAGCACCAAGCAGAACGTCCAACACATTGGCGATTAATAGAAGCTCCTTTGCAATTGAGTGTCACTATTGAGTCGATTATTTCTGAAGCTTTATCAAGTAACTCATCAGGCGTTTGCATTTTAGTCGATTGCTTAACTTTATGGTTAAGTAATAGTTTATGTCAGTCGAATTCAAGTACTGATAGCAGCAATAATGTAAGCCAAGACAGTTGTAATAGTGAGTATTGGCAGCAAGAAAAACAGCAGTTTCTTAAGTTATTAAATAGTCTTCAAGATGTAAACTTTGCGCGAGAAAACACGCAAACATTCGCGATTGAACTTATTTTAGTTAGCAATGAGGTCGGTCACGGCATTGTGCCAATGGGTGAGTTGTCGCGCCAATTTGTCGACCAAGCAGGGTGGTTGCATCAAGCCATTGCTAAAGTTGCCGATAAAGTCGAGTTTGTTATGGCAGGCTTGCCCCTAACATTAAAGTCGGTTGAAAATATTAGCCATAAGGCACCACTTTGAAAACATTAATGGTACAAGGTACTACTTCTGATGCAGGAAAAAGTACTTTAGTTGCAGGGCTTTGCCGAGTATTAGTTAACGCGGGTTTTAATGTCGCGCCATTTAAACCGCAAAATATGGCATTAAATAGTGCCGTTACTAAAGACGGTGGTGAAATTGGTCGTGCACAAGCTTTACAGGCAATAGCTGCAAAAGTTGAAGCACGCATTGATTTTAACCCTATTTTATTAAAGCCCAATAGTGACACTGGTGCGCAAGTTATTGTCCACGGTAAAGCGCTTTCTAATATGGAAGCAGGTAAATATCACGACTACAAAAAAGTAGCGATGCAAGCTGTGCTAACGTCTCATCAGAGGTTAGCTCTTGATCATGATGTATTGCTTGTGGAAGGAGCCGGTAGCCCCGCTGAAATTAATCTTCGAGCTAACGATATAGCCAATATGGGCTATGCCGAAGCGGTTGATTGCCCCGTTATTTTAGTTGCAGATATTGATCGTGGCGGTGTCTTTGCCCACCTAGTGGGGACGTTGGCATTATTGTCGGAGTCAGAGCAAGAACGTGTGAAAGGGTTTATTATTAACCGTTTTCGCGGCGATATAAAGTTGCTTGAGTCTGGATTAGACTGGTTAGAAGAGCGAACGGGGAAACCCGTATTAGGTGTTTTACCTTACTTGCATGATCTAGCGTTAGACGCCGAAGATGCCGTAGCACTTGATAATAAAGTGACACAAGCGCAAGTGAATGTTTTTGTACCTTTGTTACCGCATATGAGCAACCATACCGACTTTGATCCTCTGCGCTTACAGCCCAATATTAATTTACAATACATAAAAATGGGTCAGTCGTTGCAAGGCGCTGATTTAATTATTTTACCCGGTAGTAAGAATGTTACCTCTGACTTAACGTTTTTAAAGCAACAAGGCTGGCAGCAAGAAATTGATCAACACTTACGCTATGGCGGAAAAGTTATGGGTATTTGCGGTGGCTATCAAATGCTGGGTGAAAAAATATTTGACCCAGAACATATAGAGTCACATGTTGAGCAAGTATCGGGTTTAGGTTTGTTAGATTTTACAACCACGCTAACGGAAAATAAGACCTTAAGCCAAGTCTGTGCAACTATGACGCTTAATAATGAAACATGCCAGTTAACGGGCTATGAGATACATTGTGGTGTTTCAAACGGACCAGCGTTAAGTAAGCCTTTACTTAAGATTCAAGTTCAACCAAGCGATAAAAATCAGCATGGTATTGCCGATGGCTGTATTTCAAATGACGGGCAAATTATCGCTACGTATCTACATGGTTTTTTTGATTGTCCAGAGCCAACACAATTAGTACTAAATTGGTTGGGTATTAAAGACTTTAAAGCACCTATTATTGATATTAGTCAGCATAGAGAAATACAACTAGAGCGCCTTGCTAAGGTTTGTAATGAACATCTTAATATGGATGAAATTAAACTGATTATTGCTCAGAGTAAAAACAGCTAATTACTCTCTTCAACTCCAAGCATTTATCATGAAATGACCGGTCTAATTAATCTACTTGGTTTAAGACATAAAAAAACCGCTTAAAAGCGGTTTTTTATTGGCAAAATTATTGAAAATCGTACTTGTTATTCGATAAATGCAATTGCCGTTGGGTTTAATTCAGTTGCAAATCTAGGTAGCGCTTTTACGTCAGTTTCAGTATTTACAACGTCAACACCTGGATTAACTGGGTTGCTAACACTGATCCAAAGGAAATTAGCCGCATCTAAATTAATATGACTAATTTGTTCAGAGCCTGTCTCTGCTACTGCAGCATCTGCAATAACACCTGTTGTAGGATTGAAACTATAAACCGTTGAAAGCACACGATATGGCGAGAAAAAAGTTTCCTCAGCAACTAAATAACCTTTTGTTGCTGAAACAATTGCACTTGAGCTTATGAAAGCTGAGCTATTATCAGCAATGTCCTCAGCAGTTAACACAGTACTTAAGCTATAATCACTAGTGGCAATAGCTTCTACACGACTTAATGTTAAGTCAGTGTCACTGTATGAGTTACGTGTAGTGACATAGACAACATCATCTTTACTAACAATACTATTATTGAGTGGATTTAAGCCCACCAAAGGAATACCCATAACAGTGTCATCTGCGTTGGCGTTGGTTTCTATTTCGATATCAGTTTCGGTGTCAAAAACAGCAACGTAAGCGGTGTTTGGTGAATATGAGTCGTTCAAACGTTGTAAAGTAATAAATAGTTTACCATCAACAATTGTTCCGGCTGAAGGGTTTGGCGTGCCGTTGCTGTTGTCATCTGCGATGTAAGCGTCAAGATCTAACTCGCCAATTTTAAAGTCATCAGCGGTCGTTGCTTGTGGGTTTACAATCCATACTTTGCTTGAACCATAGCGTAAAATGTAAGCCTTAGTATCACTTAGCGAAACAATATCATAAGGGTTACGTGAAGTAGAATCGCCAGTATCTTGCGTAGTATAGCTCCAAACTTCAGTATCAAGTGCATCGGCATTGTATTTTGATATAGTGTCAATGAAGAAACGACCGATATGGAAAACGTCTTGATTGAAGCTACGTACAGTGTAATCAGAGCCATCTTTAATATAGTAACCTTTAGTTACTAATTCAGTTTCTGGATCTAATGTAACAACTTCTGAACCTGAGTAATCTGGTGCAACTGTTTGCACAACAGCAAACGAAGGTGTGTCTTTAACATCACCAACGGTTACTTGAATGCTCAATTCACCTGTAAGGTTTTGATTACTGTCGTCGGTAGCAATAACTGTTACAGAGAAAGGGCCAATATCGCCATTTTCGAAATCAGGTGCGGTTAAAAAGCTTAATTCACCGGCTTGCGTAATGGCAAATAAAGTACTTGAGCTACCGCCTAGCGACAATGTAATAGCATCGCCATCGGCATCAGTTGCATTATAACTGCTAACCAAAGTTGTGTTTTCTTCAACAACAGGATTAGTAGCACCTGTTACAAGTGGTGCACTATTACTGTCAGAACCGCCACCACAGCCAGCAAGTATTGTTGTACCTATGGCTAAACTTAGTGGCAACATTTGTGTTTTAAAAGTTGTTAACATTTATAATCCCTCGATTGTGTATTTAATTTGGAAACTTCGACCTTGTGATGCCCTATTCGCAAGATCTTGATATTTATCATTGAATAAGTTGTTGGCACTGAAAGTCACGCGATGCTTGCCTTCTTTCCAATAGACCAATAGGTCAGACACTGTGCGGTTGGCTGGATTACCATTACCTAAGTGACTGTCGTCATTTTGAAACCTGTTAATAAGGTTGAAGTACAAATCTTTGTCTTGGCTAGTTTTAAATGATAGCTGCCATGCTTTATTGACTTGATATTTTAGCGAGGCACTGTATTGCTGATGATAAATGCCGGGTATCTTATTTTGATTAAAGGCGACAAATTCAGATTTAATTTCACTGTCAATTAAGTTCACTTGAAATGATAAAGACAAAGGTGCAAATAATTGATAATTCAGTTGTGCTTCAAAGCCCATTAAATCGGCGTCGCTAACGTTTCTGTAACTGCCAACATTACTTGAATTAAAAATGGCAACAATAGAGTTTTCTAATGTTTGTTGATAAATCGAAGATGATATAGACAGGGTTTTATTTTGATATTGCCCGCCAATTGAAAGCGTAACAGCTTCTTCAGGTAACAAGTCATCATTACCTTTGAAAGAGCCGCGATCACCAAAAAGCTCATATAGGGTCGGAGTTCTTACACCGTCACTAACATTCGCCGTAATTTTAAAATTTTCTTGTTTAACGCTTAAACCTAATTCAGTGGTTAAATAATTTTCATCATTTTTCAGCTTCTCGGCGTCAGGCTGATTAAGGGCAGAATTTACGTTTTTCTCATGTAAATTACTGATCAATACATAGGCTTCTAATGGTAATGAAATTGGTTGCCACTCTAAGCGAGAACCTAAGTTGGTTTGTTGTTGCTCGGCTGAAATATCACATGAGCCAATACCATTACATTGAGTAGGTTGACCATTATGTTGACTGATAGATGTAAATTTTTGTTTATTAAAACTAATAAAAGGGGTTAAGTTAAAATTTTGCCAAGTTAGTAAAGGTTTTAATCCTACATGGTATTTTTTAGTTTCATAATCACTGATATCGAACATTACAGAATCAGGACTTGAAATATAACGCTCGTTTTTGTCTTCAGCGTAAGCCTCTACTTCGATTGAATCTAACCAAGATGAATTACTTAACCAGTGATGCTGATAACTGTAGCGAGTACTGTCTGAGCTTAATTCTGAACTGTTTTCTGGGGAATTATTGCGATAGTTAGGTAGTGACTTTTCTTGATCATTGTATTGTACATTCAACCTAATTTGATGCTGGCCCAGTTGAATAATGTCATTAATGAAAAATGTTTTTTTAGTGAATTCATTATTTCTTAATGCTTGCTCATCTGATTTTGTACTATCTTCAAAGCTTTGAGGTACAAGAAAATCGTAGTCATTATCACTATTTATATAATGGCCACCAAATGAAAGGCTTTGAGTTTTAAATACTTTATTAAATAATATGTTAGCTTCACGGTAACCAAATGATCCAGTGGCTAGCGTTAATTTCGCCGTGTCTTGTGTTGGGCTATAAGTGTTAATGCGAATAACGCCACCAATGGGGGTTGCGCCGGTGCCAATAGCTTGGTTTTTACTAATTTCAATACTTTGAATTTGCTCGGTTGGTATTTGGTTTAAATCAAAACCACCGAATTGACTGTCATTAATTAATTGGCCATCGATATAGAGTTGTATTTGCTTACTACTTGAGCCTCGAATAGAGACAGAAACGGGGTTACCAATACCACTTATCTGACGAATTTGAATACCATTAACCGTTTGTAAAATATCGGCAAGTGTTTGCGATGAATGAACAAAGCTTTCTCGTTGTAGAACCTGATAATTTGGTGAATTGAAACTTTGTTCGTTCACCACTTCAATAACTTCAAGCTCTTGATTTAAAGGTGTTTCTACTTGTGCGGAAACGGGTGATACCACAAAGATAGTTATAAATAGATATCGTAAACGAGAGAACATGAATACCTCAAAAGTTTTTGAGGGGCGTACGGAAGGCTACAGACGGTTTAGCAAAACTGTTGCTAATGTCGATATATTTCCGAAGCGCCCACCGCACTGCAAATAATTCTATGTTGTTTAGGCCGGTCTCCGGGCTTAACTTTGCAAAACAAAGTATTACCGTTGCGGGGGCAGCATTAGAATTATGCATAAAGCATGTCACTAACTTCCCGATTATCTCTTTATTTTTAACGTTGTTAACGTATAAATATCGAGCACCTAAGCAATTTTGAGCGGCAATTCTGACCCCATTACTATGGCTTGTCAACTGTTAGCATTATTAATCTACAAGCTTATAGATTTGATAATTTAAGTGCTCGTACAGTTTATTTGTTGGAGCTTGCAGTATGTCCTGCAAGTACTACATCTGTTTATAAAGCTACATGGTGGTAATGGAATTAAAACCAATGTAATTGGTATTTTTCTCTATTAAATTATCTGTGCTGTATGAGATTATAATAGGTGAGACGATATTATATTAGCTTATATCCTTGTTGGTTATATTTGGGTGTATATCCAATAGCGGATTAATACTGCTCAACTTCTAAGTTTATCAAGCACTCTAAAATCCATATTCAAGAAAAAACGGGTAATTTACTCGGCGGCAATTATTCATAGGTCAATTAAACTTAAAATCAGTTTTTTAACACTATTTCCATCAATAAAGCCTCATGCTGACAAAACAACTGATACAAATGTAATTGGTTCTTTGCTCTAACTAAATTATGTGTGGCGTATGATGTTTTGAAGTAAGTGTCGCCATTTAAAAAATCTGTTAAAAACCGAATGCTCAGCATAAAAGGCATTAATTTTATGCCTTGTATTAAGCTGCTTTGCTCAGACTCGCTTAACGAGCCTTTAAAGCCGGCAATGTAGGCTTCTGTTATTGCACCTAGCATGTCAAAATTAATCACCATTTTATCTAATTCAGCACTGTCTTCAGCAATTGATACACAACAAGTTCGTACCATGTCGCCAAAATCATGCATTAAATAGCCTGCCATGCAGGTGTCTAAATCAATTACTGCTATTGGTTTGTTGGTGGCTTCGCTAAAAAGTAAGTTATTAATTTTTGTATCGTTGTGCGTAACATGTAAAGGCAATGCTGCGGTTGTATTGGCGATGTTTTTGATAAAGTCTTGTTGAGATTCAATAACTTTAAGTTGTGCTTTGGCAGATAGTAGTAACGGCTCAGAGGTGTTCTCTATTGCCTGATGCAGTTGCTCTATTCGCATTGCTAAATCATGAAACTGCGGAATAATATCCGCTAATTTTTCACTGTTAAAGTCGCTTAATGCCGCGGTAAATTGTGCGAAGGCACTGGCAACAGAACTGGCTTGTTCGACGTTAGCGATAGACTCTAAGGTGTAGCATTGGGGAATATAATGTAGGCTGCGCCAGTATTGCCCTTGTACTTTGACATGGTTGCTATTATCAATATTTCGACGTTGGAAAACAGGCGTTAACGGATAACTATTATTTTCATACTTAATTTGTAAGTGAGCGCTGATCAAATCTGCATTGTCAGTGACTTGCTGCGGTGTTTTAAACACTTGTTGATTTAAACACTGTAAAACAAACTTTTGATCAGCCGACTGCACTAAAAAGGTGTTGTTAATAAGCCCGTTACCAAGCCGTGATATCTTGCAATCTTCTAGCGTAAACCCAAATTGCGGTAACACTAAGGCTAATATTTTATCAGGTGTGACGTGAGGCATATATTGTTATTAATTTAGTTAAGTATGACGCCATTAATGCGCCCTGTAATACAGTTATGTTAAGGCAAGGGCTTTAATAAATAAAGTGCTCATTAGCGTATTAACCTTAAGCCAAATCTTAAACCAAACCATAAAACCAAATCACTTTAGCCATTCGAAGGTTAATGCGTATATGCATGCTTGCGAGCTAAGCGTTTTAAATTATTCATGGTCTTCGACGATGAAGTATAAGCCAGCACAATTTCTCGAGTAAGTTGTAAGCCTACTATGGGCCTAAATACGACGTCACTTTGTTTCATAATTTCACTGTGTGCAGGTAAAAATGCACATCCTAAACCTGCATGAATTAAACCCAGGGCATAATCTATGGTGGTTATTTTTGCTCTAATGTCGAGGCTAATACCGGCTAACGCTAAGGTATCGTGTAAATTGTTCCAAGCGCTACAAGGTGTGCGCTGAATAAAAGGTAAGCCATCTAATTGCGAGAGCGAAACAGTTTCATTGAGTGCTAAAACGTGATCATAAGGGAGAGCTAACAAGTAGTCTTCTTGCCACATATCAATAAATGATTCATTTTCATGTAACTCGTCTTTTAGAATAATACGCGCATCAACTTGATCTGTGTGTGGTACCAAAGTGAGTTCGACTAACGGGTTATCTGCGGTGAAGTCTTTTAACAATAAACTCATGCGCTCAACACCTAAACCTCTAGTAACACCTAAATTAAAGGGCTGTTTATTTGTTTTTTCAGAGAAAATGTTTTTTATTGCTCCTGCTTGCCCAAGGAGTTGCTTGGCTAATGGAAAGAGTTTTTTACCTTGTTCAGAAGGTCTTACCCCGCGTGCATGGCGAATAAAAAGTTGTACTTTAAGTTGTTGTTCTAGTTGTGCTATTGCAGACGATATTGAAGGTTGAGCTATAAAGCAGGCTTTAGCGGCTGCGCTAAAGCTTTTGAGCTCATAAACTGAAATAAAATAATTGAGTGATTTTAAATCCATAATAATATCCAGTACTTTAGTTTTAGGTATAGTCTTAAACTATATCAGTTAAAGGAAAATAATATTTTAACTTTGGCTAGGATTTGCTTATTATTTTTGCACGAAAATTAAACAGTCAATCAGGTAATTTCATGTCTAACTCAAACAGTGCAAACCGTCCTTCGTTTAAATGGCAAGATCCGCTTTTATTGGAATCTTTATTATCTGAAGAGGAGCGCATGATCCGCGATAGCGCTCATCAGTATTGCCAAGAAAAGCTCATGCCAAGAATATTAATGGCTAATCGTAATGAAGTATTCGATGTTGAAATTATGCGCGAGCTAGGTGCATTGGGGTTATTAGGTGCAACCTTACCTGAGAAATACGGCTGTGCTGGCGTAAATTATGTTACCTACGGTTTAGTTGCCCGTGAGGTTGAGCGTGTTGACAGTGGTTACCGTAGTGCAATGAGCGTTCAATCGTCTTTAGTTATGCATCCAATTTATGCTTATGGTAGTGAAGAGCAACGAATGAAATATTTACCTAAACTTGCGAGCGGTGAATACATTGGTTGTTTTGGCTTAACAGAGCCGAATTCAGGTTCTGATCCTGCCAGTATGACTACCCATGCCACTGCGGTAGAAGGTGGCTATCGCATGACAGGTAATAAAATGTGGATCACGAACTCACCAGTGGCTGATATTTTTGTGGTATGGGCCAAGCTCGACGGTGTCATTCGTGGATTTGTTTTAGAAAAAGGTATGGAAGGATTAAGTGCACCTAAAATTGAAGGTAAATTTTCATTACGTGCATCGATTACCGGTGAAATCGTAATGGACAATGTATTTGTACCTAGTGAGAATTTACTGCCAAATGTTAAAGGTTTGTCAGGTCCATTTGGTTGTTTGAACAAAGCACGCTACGGCATAGCTTGGGGCGCTTTAGGTGCGGCAGAGTTTTGCTGGCACGGCGCGCGTCAATACACGCTTGACCGCGAACAGTTTGGTCGTCCATTGGCGGCAACACAGTTAATTCAGAAAAAATTAGCTGATATGCAAACCGATATTACCACCGGACTATTAGCCTGTTTACAAGCAGGGCGCTTAATGGATTCAGATCAGCTAGCGCCTGAAGCAATATCCTTAATCAAACGTAATTCTTGTGGTAAGGCATTAGAAATTGCTCGAAATGCCCGAGATATGCACGGTGGTAACGGTATTGCCGACGAATTTCATATTATACGCCATATGATGAACCTTGAAGCGGTTAACACCTATGAAGGCACACATGATGTACATGCCTTGATATTGGGTAGAGCGCAAACAGGTCTACAAGCATTTTACTAAAATAAAGCGTAATTAAAGGCGTAGTGAATGCGCCTTTAATTTAGGCTTTTTAGTTATTTTAAAATGGCCATAATCGTTACTTTTAAACCACAATAATAAAAATGACCCGTGGAGATATCATGTCTGATCGTAATCAGTTGGTGAAAGAAAATTTTATCAACTTTGTTCGCGCCGGTACTTTACCTGAATCAAGGTGTACGTTAAGCCCAAGTGATGTTGGCTTAAGCTCAACTGACATTATTGACCTATTTGAAACCCAAGTGATGAGTCGTCACCTTGATTTACAATCACGCGTGATGCAGAAAAAAGGCCAAAGTTTTTATACTATTGGCAGTTCTGGTCATGAAGGTAATGCGGCTTATGCCAAGGCATTTCGTCCGACTGATATGGCCTTTTTACATTATCGCAGCGGCGCGTTTGTTATACAGCGCAGCAAACAAGTGCCCGGACAAACTATTTTATATGACATGTTGTTATCATTTGCGGCTTCAAAGGATGACCCTATTTCTGGTGGCCGTCATAAGGTTTTAGGTAGTAAAGCGCTATCGATACCACCACAAACCAGCACCATAGCCTCGCACTTACCTAAAGCCATTGGCGCGGCTTATAGTATTCCACTTGCCAAACGGTTAGCACACCAAGGTGAAATTCCTAACGATGGCGTGATTATTTGTAATTTCGGTGATGCTTCTTCGAATCACTCAACTACACAAGGAGCAATTAACAGCACGGCTTGGGCTGCGTATCAGTCGATCCCTATGCCGATTGTTTTTGTTTGTGAAGATAACGGCATTGGTATTTCAACGGCAACCCCAGAAGGTTGGATCGCTGCTAATTATCAAAATAGAGCCGGTATAACTTATCTCTACTGTGATGGCTTGAATATACTAGACACGTATCATACAGCGAAAAAAGCTGAGCACATTGCACGCGAATTACGTAAACCGGTATTTTTACATATCCGCATGGTGCGTTTACTCGGTCATGCGGGTTCAGATGCTGAGTTTGTTTATCGCGATATGGCCGATATTACCGCGACAGAGTTTCAAGACCCACTTTTACATACCGCACGCATAATATTAGAAAACAATATTTTAAGTGCCGAACAGTTAATTGAAATTTATCAAAATGTTGAACAACGTATTGCTGTAATTGCTGACAATGCAGCAGGTAAAGAAAAATTAACCAGTGCTGATGCGGTAATGGCGAGCATTATACCTAGTATTCATAAAGCACGAAGTTCGTTAGTCGTAAGTGATAACACCCGTGCAGAAATATTCAAACATGAAAAACACAATCTGTCTAAAAAGCAGCATTTAGCAAAATTGATTAACTGGGCATTAATGGATTTAATGGCTGAATATCCCAATATTGTTATGTGTGGTGAAGACATTGGCAAAAAAGGTGGGGTGTACAACGTAACAGCAAAACTATGCGAACGCTTTGGTAAAAGTCGTGTGGTTAATACGCTGTTAGATGAACAAACCATTTTAGGTGCGGCTATTGGTTTAGCGCACAACGGATTTTTACCGATACCTGAAATTCAATTTCTAGCTTATGTGCACAATGCGGAAGATCAAATTCGTGGTGAAGCGGCCACCTTACCGTTTTTCTCCAATGGCCAGTTTACTAACCCTATGGTAATTCGCATTGCGGGTTTAGCTTATCAAAAAGGCTTTGGTGGACATTTTCATAATGATAATTCGTTTGCTGTTTTTCGTGATATTCCAGGTCTGATTCTGGCGTGCCCATCAAATGGTGCTGACGCGGTTGAAATGATGCGCGCTAGTGTGCGTTTAGCGCAAGAACAGCAGCGTATGGTGATATTTTTAGAACCTATAGCGTTATATATGGCGAAAGACCTGCATGAAGAAGGTGACGGACTGTGGACGTTTGAATATAAGCCACCAGCACAAGAAAATAGCAACATTGATTTGGGCGTTAAGGTTGCTGGCACAGGTAAAAAACTATGTATTTTAACCTATGGTAATGGCAATTATTTATCGCGCCAAGCCCAAGCCAAGTTAGCCGAACAGGGCATTGATGCGCGCGTTGTTGATTTGCGTTGGTTAGCACCCCTTGATGAAAAAGGCATTTTGGCACAAGTAAATGAGTGCGAACATGTGCTTATTGTTGATGAATGTCGACAAACGGGATCAATTAGTGAAGCTTTAGTCACGTTAATTCATGAACAAACAAGCAATTGTCCTAAAATAAAGCGTGTTACTGCCAGCGATAGTTTTATTCCCCTTGGCGCTGCGGCTTATGAAGTGTTGCCATCAGTTGACAATATAATTGCAGCCGCGAAGGAGGTTTGCCAATGAGTGCGCAAGATAAAAACTCTAAAGAATTTAAAAAAAAGCAGCGAGCAGTCGTTATTTGTCCAGGGCGTGGCACATATAATAAAGAAGAGCTAGGTTATTTACAGCGTCTGCATGGTGATAAAGCTGAAATTGTTTCACTGATAGATGACTATCGTGATAAGCAAGGGCAAATAAAAGTCGCTGAACTTGATGGCATGCAAAATTACAGTATGCGCATTCATACAGCGGGTGAAAACGCTTCTGCGCTTATTTATGCTTGTGCGCTATCAGATTACCAAGCTATTAATAAAGATGAATTTGATATTGTAGCCGTAACTGGAAACTCGATGGGTTGGTATATCGCATTAGCGGTTGCTGGCGCTTTAAAGCCCAAACAAGCGATTGAGCTAATTAATACCATGGGCTCAATGATGACAAACGGCGTTATTGGCGGTCAAATGATCTATCCCATCATTAACGATGAATGGAAAGTTGACGGTGAGCAAGAGCAAAGGGTGATGCAATGCTTAGCGCAAGCCAACCAACAAAGTGATTGTGAAGTGTATGTGTCGATTAATTTAGGTGGCTATTTAGTTTTTGGTGGTAATAAGAATGGGCTAAAAGCGCTAGAAGCATTACTACCCGTAGTACAAGACCGCTACCCCATGAATTTATTTAACCATGCAGCTTTTCATACTCCGTTACTAACAGATGTTTCAGCACAAGCGATGAAATTGATGTCGTCTGAATTATTTAGTATGCCAGAAATACCGCTAATCGATGGGTTAGGGCAAGTATGGCAACCTTTTAGTTGCGATGTTAAACGTTTACATCAATATACGCTAAGCACTCAAGTGGTCGAGCCATATAACTTTTCAAAAGCGATAGAGGTCGCCATTAAAGAATTTGCACCAGATAAGTTGATTATTTTAGGTCCAGGTGCCACGTTAGGAGGTGCAGTCGCTCAGAGTTTGATCAGCCATAACTGGCTTAACCTTGCCAATAAAGCTGATTTTATAACTCGACAAAAACAAGCGCCTTATGTACTTGCCATGGGGTTATCTGAGCAACGCAAGTGTGTTGTAAAATAATGATAAAAAAAGTAATTAGTATTCGAGATAAAATAAAATAGCTGAAAAAATATTTATTTTATACAATAGACCATTAGAAATTTCCGTTTTGAGTTAAATAATGACCACAAGCCGTAAAAAAAATGAAGCAGAATTAATACTTGCGTTTAAGGCGTTACTTAAAGAGCAGTGTTATGGCTCACAAAGTCAACTTGCCGATGCGCTTGATATACAAGGCTTTAAGAATATGTCACAGGCGAAAATTTCACGCTTGTTGTCTAAGCTGGGCGCTGTAAAAATGCGTAATGCTAGTGATCAAGTTGTTTATATTTTACCTGATGAATTAGCGGTGCCAAAATCTAAGCAAGCAATTCAATCTGTTGTGATCAGTGTAAAACATAACAATATGCAGATTATTTTAAAAACTGGCATTGGTGGCGCGCCATTAATTTCAAGAATGTTAGACAGTTTAGGTGAGTCGACAGGTATTTTAGGTACTTTAGCTGGCGACGATACAATATTTATTGCACCAACAGATGTTAATAGAATTGATGAAATCACTAAAGACATTAGTTTATTATTAGGTGTTTCTTCATCATCTTGATTTAAATTACAGTTAACATGTTAATGCTATTTTGGGGCATTTATACGGCGCTATAATTAGCTTTTTCATGTTAAATACCTGCCTTTGATCAGCAAATATAAAGTCGAAAACGGCACTTAAACTAAGCTAGCGTTTCAAAAATAAAGCGAGTTTTACTATAAAATGGCTGTTCTGGGTTAAGTATAGTGTTTTTAATGTCGGCTCCCGTTAAATTATTAGCTAAGCGTTGCGGTTCAAAACAAAACGCTGAATGCTGCTGATAAACCGTACCTTGCTTACCGGTTTGGCTGCCATCAATATAATTAGCGGTGTATAAAATTAAACAAGGATTATCGCTATACATTGTTAATTGTCTACCAGAGCTTGGCTCTATTGCACGAGCAGTATAAACCTCACCTGTTATCGCATTATCATTTGTTAACCAATAATTATCGTAACCTTTGGCAATAACAACTTGTTCGTCGTTAGACTTTATGTCCGAGCCTAAAAGTTTTAATTGCTTGAAGTCGTGAGCACTATTCTTTACCGGTCTAATTTCCCCTGTGGGATAAATTCGTTCATTCATCGGGAGAAAGTGTTCAGCGTTTAGTTGGATTTGATGTTGATAAATATCACCAGAGTTATGTCCTGCAAGATTAAAATAGCTATGCTGAGTTAAGTTAATGGCAGTGGTCTTATCTGTGCTAGCAAAATATTCAATGGTTAATTCATTGTTATTGCTCAGACTATAGATAACCTTAAAATCAACATTGCCGGGAAAGCCGTTAGCACCATCAGGGCTTGTGTGATGCAATATTAAACTGACATATTCAGTACTACTTGTGCATGTTGCTTGCCAAAGCTGCTTGTTCAAAGCCTGAAAACCACCATGAAGTTGGTTGTCATTATTATTCAGTTCAAGCTGATAAGTGTTTTCGTTAATCGTTAACAGGCCATGATCAATTCGTCCGGCATATCGACCAATAATTGCGCCCAAATAGTATGGGTCATTCTCATATGATTCAATGTCATCATAACCCAAAACAATATCAGCTGAATTACTGTGCTTATCTAGCGTTTCAAGGGCTACAATAATACCGCCGTAATTGCTGATTTTTATTTTCACGCCATGACAGTTTTCTAACGTATAAAGTTGTGCACTTTCACCATTTTGTAATGTACCAAAATCGCTTTGGGTGATCGTTGGACAACTCACTTTTTTTGTTGGCATGTTTTTATGTTTCGATTGAAAATATGGCTTATTTTAGCAAGTAGCCGAGGGCATTGTATAGGTTGAGAGCGAGCGAAATTAGATAAAAACTTGGGTTAATAAATATTAACAGCTAGTGCCACTAACTGTTAATTTTTCAGGGTGTGAGTGTTTAGTGAGTACGATTAGCTGCAATATGTGCGAGAGAAATTAATGCTTGTTTATATTCTGACTCTGGCAGTATTGCGATAGCGCTAATGGCTTTGTCGGCTTCTTCTTCAGCTTTTTTCTGCGTGTAAACTAAAGCGCCTGTTTGTTTCATCGCTGCAAGAATATCATCGAGATTATCCATGCCATCACCATGCTCGATTGCATTACGTATCATGAGACTTTGTTGCTCATTTGCATGTTTCATTGCATAAAGCAGTGGTAAAGTAGGTTTGCCTTCAGCGAGGTCGTCGCCAACATTTTTACCCATTTCTTGTGCGTCAGCCGTGTAATCCATAATGTCGTCAACTAACTGAAAAGCAGTGCCTAAATGTTTACCGTAATTGAGCATAGCCAGTTCTGTTACATCATCTTGTTTAGCAATAACAGCTGCAAGGCGGGTAGCCGCTTCAAATAATTTCGCTGTTTTACAGTAGATAACTTTCATGTAGCTATCTTCTGTGGTGTCGGGATCATTGCAATTCATCAATTGCAGCACTTCACCTTCAGCAATAATATTGGTTGCGTCAGATAAAATGTCCATAATTTTTAAGTTGCTTAATTCACTCATCATTTGAAATGAACGAGAATATAAAAAATCACCTACCAGCACACTGGCACTATTACCAAACATCGCATTAGCTGTTTCACGACCACGGCGCATGTTCGACTCATCAACAACATCGTCATGCAAAAGTGTTGAGGTATGAATAAATTCAACGATTGCCGCAAGCTGTAAATGTTCCTCACCCTTATAACCAATAGCTTTAGCCGCTAAAACGGTAAGTAATGGACGCATACGTTTGCCACCACCATTAACGATGTACACACCTAATTGATTTATAAGCGCAACGTCGGAATGTAGTTTTGAAAAAATCAGATCGTTGACCGCGGTCATGTCTTGTTGAGCCAAAGCTTGGATATTTTTTATATTCATAGAGCGTAACAAGTTACCTTAAATGTTCTTTAGTGATAGAATACCCGTAATTTCCGAGGTAATTTTACACGAAATTCATGATGATAGAAGTTTTGTGAGTAAGAAGTTTTTACTTAATTAAAAATAATAATAAATCATTACTTTTATACTTGCTCTATCTGATTTCTTCGCGTAGAATTCGCGCCCTATAATTTTAAATTTAAGCGTCGTCCATAGATGATGACGCAGTACGGAGTAGCTATGTACGCGGTATTCCAAAGCGGTGGTAAACAGCATCGTGTAACTGAAGGCCAAACGGTTCGTTTAGAAAAAATTGAACTTGAAATTGGTGCTGCAGTAGAATTCGAAAACGTTTTAATGATCGCCGATGGCGAGAGCATCAATGTAGGCGCGCCTTACATTGCTGGTGGTAAAGTTGTGGCTGAGGTTGTAAACCAAGGTCGCGCTGACAAAGTTAAAATTGTTAAATTTAAACGTCGTAAGCATTCACGTAAAGAAGCGGGCCATCGTCAATGGTTCACTGAAGTGAAAATTACTGGCATTAACGGCTAATTAGGAGCGATTTACAATGGCACATAAGAAAGCTGCGGGTAGTACACGTAACGGTCGTGATTCAGAAGCTAAACGCCTAGGTGTTAAACGTTTTGGCGGCGAAGCCGTTTTAGCGGGTAACATTATTGTTCGTCAACGTGGTACTCGTTTCCACGCTGGTAGCAACATGGGTATCGGTAAAGACCACACTTTATTTGCTTTATCAGATGGTAAAGTACAATTTGAAGTTAAAGGTCCTAAAAACCGCAAGTTTGTAAGCATTATTGCTGAGTAGTAATACGCAAACTTATAAAACCCTGCTGTTACGCAGGGTTTTTTTTTGCAGGTAATACCAATCTCACTAATTATCTGACTATTTCTACTGGTTAAAACAATCAAAGATTGCGTTATTTATTTAATAATTAGAGCAACTCGTTATTAAAATAAACGCCTTATATCTGGCCGTTTTCCCTACGTATAAAGTAGTCTAGCTAATTAATGAAATGGGTATAATTTATCCTACTCGTTACAAATTGTATAAAAAATGACATTGTTCATACTATTTGAAATAAATCATTTATAATATGTAGCAGAAAATAAAATTTTGGAGTGTTTTAAAACACCATGAAATTCGTAGATGAAGTAGAAATTCGCGTAGAAGCCGGAGACGGTGGTAATGGTATTGTTAGTTTTCGTAAAGAAAAGTATATCGAGTTCGGTGGACCAAACGGCGGTGACGGCGGTGATGGTGGCGACGTTTACTTATTAGCGGATGAAAGCTGGAATACACTAATCGATTACCGTTTTGAGAAATTTCATCGCGCGAAACGTGGTGAAAACGGCCGAAGCAGAGATTGTACAGGTAAAGGTTCAGAAGACTTGTACCTAAAAGTACCTATTGGTACGCGTGCTGTGGACATTGACACCGGTGAGCAACTTGGTGATTTAACGCAACACGAGCAAAAATTACTGGTCGCTAAAGGTGGTTGGCATGGCTTAGGTAATAGCCGTTTCAAAAGTAGTACTAACCGTGCTCCGCGTCAGAAAACTGATGGCACCCCAGGTGAAATTCGTAACTTGAAACTTGAGTTATTACTTTTAGCTGATGTTGGATTACTTGGCTTGCCTAATGCCGGTAAATCAACGTTAATTCGCAGTGTATCTGCAGCGAAGCCAAAAGTAGCCGATTATCCGTTTACCACGCTTGTGCCTAACTTAGGTGTTGTGCGTTTAGATGCTCAACGTAGTTTTGTTATTGCTGATATCCCTGGTTTGATTGAAGGCGCAGCTGATGGCGCTGGTTTAGGTACACAGTTTCTAAAACACTTAGAGCGTTGTCGTATCTTATTGCATGTGGTTGATGTTTTACCTGTTGATGGCTCTGATCCGTTAGAAAATGCAAAAACCATTGCGGGTGAACTAGAAACACATTCTGCAGCACTAGCAGGAAAGCCACGCTGGTTAGTCTTTAACAAGTTAGACTTATTGCTTGAAGAAGAAGCTAAAGAAGTTACTGATCGCATTATCGAAGGCTTAGGCTGGGAAGGTGAGGTTCGCAGTATTTCAGCAGTAAACAGAATGGGCACCGAAGATCTGTGTCAGGGCGTTATGAGCTTTATTGAGGCATTACCTCCAGAGGTTGAAGAAGCGCCTATTGATGGTAAAACTGTTGAGTTTAAATGGGATACTTATCATGAAGATGCTATAGCTGATGCTGATTTAGCCGATGATCTTGACGATGAAGATTGGGATGAAGACGATTACGACGTAGAAGTTGAATATCGTAAGTAATCTATAACATTACTCTCCCCCGATAAAAAAAAGGTGCTTTGTAGCGATACAATGCACCTTTTTTGTTGCCGGTAATCACGTATAATATTTTTAAATTACGCTGCTTAAGAATTAATAATCCACATGACCATACTCTCAATGATAGTTGCACACGCTAATGATCGTGTTATCGGTAAAAATAATGATATGCCGTGGCACTTGCCCGCTGATTTAGCTTACTTTAAAAAAACTACCTTAGGTAAGCCTATTATTATGGGGCGAAAAACTTTTCAATCGATAGGTCGGCCCTTACCGGGACGAAAAAATATCGTTATTTCGCGTGACGAGAGCTATCAAGTCGCAGGCGTTGAGGTGGTTAATTCCGTTGACGCTGCCTTGGTGTTAGTTGTAGATAGCGAAGAAGTGATGGTTATTGGGGGTGGTGCAATATATCAACATTGTTTAGCGGCTGCACAGCGACTTTATATAACACACATTGATGCGGATATTGATGGTGATACGTATTTCCCCGCATATGATCTAGCAGCTTGGAAGAAAGTGGCTAGCGATATTCGACCGAGCGATGAAAAAAATCAATACCAACTCGACTTTTCAATTTATGAAAAAGTTTAAAGGTAGCTAGGGAATATATTCCCAATAAATATAATTTGATTTTGTTGCATTGATTGTATTGCATTGATTGTTTGTATTGTTAGATCAAAAAAGAGCGCTCATGCGCTCTTTTTTATGCGTTATTTTTGTGAGTAACTAAAGTTTAAACTCTTGTACCGATTGTTGTAACTCTTCCGCTAAACGCGCCACTTCACTACTTGATTCTGCCGTTTGCTTAGAGCCCGCAGTCGTTTGTTCAGCTATAGCAACAATAGACTCTAGGTTTTCACTTATTTCATGAGCAACAACACTTTGTTCCTCTGCCGCTGTCGCGATTTGAGAACTGCGGTCGAATGCTTCATGAACTGCATGGGTAATGGTATCAAGTGCTTTTTCAGCTTCGACACTTTGCTCAACACAATTAGTTGCTTGTTCTTTACCGGTATCCATCACAGAAACCGCTTTTTCTGCGCCACCTTGTAGCACTTCGATCATATTTTGAATCTCTTGGGTAGAGACTTGAGTACGACTTGCTAGTGTTCTTACTTCATCTGCTACCACAGCAAACCCTCGGCCATGCTCACCTGCGCGTGCCGCTTCTATGGCAGCATTTAATGCTAGTAGATTAGTTTGGTCTGCAATACTTCTGATAACATCAAGAATACCGCCTATAGATGCGCTGTCCTGTTGAAGTTTATTAATCACTTGTGATGCTGATTCAACTTCTTTAGCAAGTAGTTCGATGGTTGCACGATTACGGCCAGAAATAACTTTAACACGCTCTGCTTCATCGTCTGCTTGTTTGATTTCACCTAACGCATCATTCGCGCTCGATAATACACTTTGTGCCGTACTACTCATTTCTGTTGTTGCTGAGGCCGCCTGTTCTACCTGAGCACGCTGCTCTTCGATTGCTGTCGTACTTTGAGCTGTTACTGCTGACGTTTGCTCTGCCGCTGTGGCAAGTTGAGTGGAGCGACTAACAATACTTTGTATTAACGTACGAAGACTATCTATTAACAAATTACAGTTGTGTGAAAGTTGAGCGAATTCATCATTGCCACTTTCATCTAGCTTACGAGATAAGTCACCTGATGCAACAATGTGCAGCATTTCATTTACACGTCTTAGCGGTCGGGTAATGCTGGTTAAAGTTTTCCATGCAATAACTATTGCTAAGACGATTGAGATTAAGGTGATTATAAAGGTATTTCGAGTACCATCAGAAACTGATTTTTCAATTAAAATACCTGTTGCTATGGTTGTTTCGTTTGCTAATTCAACTTGTTTAGCCAAAATGGTATTTGCGCGGTAAATGCCATCTTCGGCTAATTTTAAACTAATAGTAGCCGCTGCTATCGCATTTAATTGATTGTCTTTATTTGAAAATATTTTCTCATTGCCAGCAATGTAACCTTTTAACGCGGCAAAGCTATCAGTTAAATCTTCTGCAATATTTGGTGTGTTTTGTAGTTTTAGCTCACTAACAACATCAATAATAGATTTCTCAATATCGATAAAAGTGTTTTGTATTTCGTTAGTCACTAGCGATGCAGATTGCTCATCTTTAACATCACGATATTCAAAAGATGAACTTACTATGCTATTAAGCAACATTTCTAAACGTTCGGCTAAGCTCACCGCACGTTGTAGTTTAGTTGTAGCCATTTCGTGATCACCAAGGTCTAATAAAATAGTAGCGGTGTCGTCGGCGCTTTCTTCAATGTTATCTATTTTTTCAGTTAGGGTAATTTGTTGCTCTATAGCAAGTTTTCTATTGCTTAATACACTTTCTATTTCATCTTCTAATTTGTTATAAACAGGATCAATTTTATGGAGGTTACTGAGTAAACTAGGTTCGTTTTGAACAATGCTTTTTAGCTTTTTTAAATGTTTTCTAAAGTTGCTTGTGTCTGCGTCAAAAGTTTCTTGGTTCGCTGCAAGTGGCTCCAGTGTGGTTTGATAGTATGCCCTTAGGGTTAGGTTACCAATGCCGGTTAGGTCATTTGCTAATTTATTACTTTCTTTTAAAGTCGGTATGGCAAGTTCATCTTGCTGATTTGTGGCATCACCAATTGTATTTAGGCTATTCCAAGATATTGCGCTGGTTAAAAAAAGTAAAAGTGAAATAATGGTAAAGCCACCAATTATTTTCGTCGCTACGGTTAATTTCATAGAGCCCACCAAGGTATTGATTAAGTCATTATTTGCTTACACTATAATCAGTCAATTGAACTAAAAGAGTGTGTAAGCATTAATTATTATTAGACTACAAGGTAATGTAGGTTGTTTATTATGGCTTAGTATAACAAGCTAAATTACATTTTAAACTAATGCTCTGCTTTATCTTTGATTTTTGTGTGATTGCTCGATAAATATTTTCTTATCATGCCACCTCAACATCGTCATATGTTGCCCCCAAACACAGCCAGTATCTAGAGCATAAATATTTTCAGGCTGACATTTTCCCATTAACGCTGCCCAATGGCCGAATATCCATTGTGTATGCTGAGATATATGTTGAAACTCAAACCAAGGCGTGAGTGTTTTAGGTGCGCTAGCAGGGCTTTCTTTGCAGTTAAAATCTAAACTACCATCGGCATGACAATAGCGCATGCGAGTAAGGGAGTTAATAGTAAATCTAAATCGTTCTAAGTCATCATTTGCATTCTGCCAGCTAGTAGGTTGTTCGCCATACATATTACTCAGCCAAGTTTGGCTTGCTGAAGAAGTTAAGTGTTGATGGGCTATTTCAGCCTGCTCCATCGCTACTTTAGGCGTCCACTGCGGCGAGAGTCCGGCATGACTCATGTAAGTTTCTTCATTGGGGAGTTTTTGAATCAATGGCTGTTGAATTAACCACTGCATTAGCGAGGCTGCATCAGGCGCTGCCAATAACGTTGTTAGCAAATCTTGCTTTTTTACTTTTTTAATCCCTTGATATACAGCAAGTAAATGCAAGTCGTGATTACCTAAGACGATTTTAGCATTTTTACCAAGTGACTTTATAAAACGTAAGGTTTCAAGTGAGTTAGGCCCACGGGCGACGAGGTCACCCGCAACATAAAGTTGGTCACTATTACTAGAAAATCCAACTTGATTCAGCAATGCATCTAGTTCGTAATAGCAACCTTGAATATCACCGACGAAATAAATAGCCATAACTGTTCTCTAGTTCAATATATTAGGCTTTGCTAATCGAAAAGGGGGTATTTCAACTTGAATAAGCGCTGCTGAATGTGTTTGCATTTGATAGTGACCTTGCATGTTACCTAAAGGAGACTTCAACACGCAGCCACTTGAGTAGGTAAAGCTTTGCTCGGGTTTAATAAATGGTTGCTGACCGATAACACCTTCACCTGTAACGGTATTAGTTTCACCGTTAGCATCAGAAATCAACCAATATCGACTCAGTAATTGTACCGTTTCACTGCTATTATTTGTAACAGTGATAGTGTAACTAAAAACAAATTGTTGCTCTGCTTCGACAGATTGCTGCGCAATGAAGTCAGTGACAATAGAAATGTCAATATCAGCGGCTGTTGCTACTTTGTCATTACTCATTATCTAGTTCTACCGGGTTGTCAGTGACAAAATTCGCTAACATAACAAAATCTGCTAAAGCTAAGTTTTCAGGGCGAAGTCCAGGATCTATGCCTAACGCTGTTAATTGCTCAGCAGAAATCAGCTTTTTAAAGCTGTTTCGAATCGTTTTTCTACGCTGATTAAATGCAGCTAAACAAACTTTGTTAAGCGAGTTAATATCTTTAACAGGATTTTTTATGGTTTTATGCGGTATTAATCTGACAATAGCAGAATCTACTTTTGGTGCAGGTTTAAACGCTTCAGGCCCAATTTCCATTACAGGTATTACTTGGCATTGATATTGGGTCATAATTGATAAGCGCCCAAAAGCTTTGCAGTTTTCACCTGATGCCATACGCTCGACTACTTCTTTTTGTAGCATAAAATGCATATCTTTTACTTTGTCTTTAAACGTGAGCAAGTGAAAAATAAGCGGCGTTGAAATGTTATATGGCAAATTACCAAAAATGCGTAATGGCTTTTCGCTACTAGCAAGTTGAGCAAAGTCGAACTTTAATGCATCTTCTTCATGTATGGTGAGCTTTGAAGCCAAAAATGGATGATGACGAAGTCTGTGCGCTAAATCCCTATCTAACTCAACTACATTAAGGTGACCAGCTCGTTCGATAACAGGCTCGGTAAGTGCGCCTAGACCTGGGCCAATTTCTACTAAGTTTTCACCAGGCTCTGGGTTAATAGCATCAACAATATCGCTAATAATAGCTTCATTGTGTAAAAAGTTTTGACCGAAGCGTTTTTTAGCTTGATGACCTAAGTGGGAATTTTTGCTCATAGTTTTGTCTGCTCTAATGCATCTTTGTCATGGTTATTAGCCAATGTTATCGCGGTATTTATAGCTTCATAAAAGCTACCAGCATCTGCCTGATTGGTGCCGGCTAAATCAAACGCCGTACCATGATCTACCGATGTTCTAATAAATGGTAATCCAAGGGTAATATTAACTGAAGCGCCAAAACCTTTATATTTAAGTACCGGTAAACCCTGATCATGGAACATGGTTAAAATCGCATCAGCGTCATTTAAGTATTTAGCTTGGAAAATTGTATCAGCAGGTAATGGACCAATTAGGTTCATGCCCTCTAAACGTAATTCTTCTAATGCCGGGATCATCACATCGATTTCTTCACGACCAAGGTGGCCATCTTCCCCCGCATGCGGATTAATACCACAAACATAAATTTTGGGGTTAGGGATGCCAAACTTCTTGATTAAATCTTTATGCAATATGCGTGATACTTTTTGAAGCCTTTCGTGGGTAATGGCTTTAGACACATAAGCTAAAGGAATATGTGTAGTTACCAGTGCAACTCTTAACCCTTCAGTGGCTAGCATCATGACAACGTCAGAGCAATTCGCTTCATGAGCAAAGTATTCTGTATGGCCACTAAATGCGATTCCTGCTTTATTAATTAACCCTTTATGTACAGGGCCAGTAACAACGGCGTCAAATTCACCTGAAATGTTTTTTTCACTCGCAATACGCAAAGTTTCAACCACATAGCGGCCATTATTAGGGTTAGCAACACCAGCTTCGCAAACATCTTCTAATGGCACAGGTAACACAAGAAGTGTTCCCGCTTTATGTGATGTTACTTCATCATTGACGTTATATTGCTTGATGGTGATCGGCAGGTTTAATAGCTTTGCCCTTGCAATTAATAACTCAGGAGATGCGACAGCAACCATTTGAATTGGCCAATCTCGCTGTGCTACTTTTATCATCAGGTCTGGGCCAATGCCTGCAGGCTCGCCTGGCGTTATTGCAATTCGTTTCAACACTACTTTTTACCTGTTTCTATAATTTCTATGTATGCTTCATCGCGTAGTTCTTTAATCCAACGAGCCCCTTCCATACCGAATTTACGGTTATAAAGCAGTTGGTATACTCGGTTTTCATTCATTTGTTGGGTGGCGTCTAATGTTCTACGACCAGTTAATTTAGCTATATGCCAACCAAATGATGAACGAAATGGTTTATGAACTTCGTCGATATCTAAACTGGCTAATGCTTCGGAAAATGCTGGGTCATATTTACTTGGCTCTGACCAACCTAAGTCACCACCACGAACCGATGTAGGTCCTTCAGAATGTTCTTTAGCCAGTTCGGCAAAGTCGGCTTCACCAGCGTTTAGTTTATCAACAAAACTTTGTAGTAAGGCTTCTGCTTTTGCTTCACTTAATATAATTGAAGGTTTAATCAATATGTGACTGGCTTTGACTTCTTCAATTTCGACAACCTGACGACCACGAACATCGACTAATTTCACGATACTAAAACCTAAACCTGTACGTATTGGACCAAACACACTGCCTTTTTCTTGACCTGCAACGAGTTCAGAAAATAATGTTGGCATTTCATTAATGGTTTTCCAACCTAAATCACCACCTTCAAGAGCGTTCGAGCCACCAGATGATGTCATTGCAATATTGGTAAAATCGCTGCCGCTATCTAATAACTCTAGTACTTTATCAGCACGTACTTTAGCCGCATTAATATCTGCTTGCTTTGGATTATTAGGGAACTCGATCAAGATATGACCTAAGCGATATTCAACGTCAGCATTAGTTTGCTCTTTCATTACTGACATTAAGTTGGTAATTTCTTGAGGTGAAATATAAATACGACGACGTAAACTTGCGCGTCTTACTTCTCCTGCAATTAACTCATTACGAACGCTTTCACGATACTTCTCGTAAACTAATCCGTCTGCAACAAGCGCTTGACGGAATGAATCAAGCGTTTGATTATTATCTTTTGCTAAATTAGACAAGGTTTCGTCAAGCTGAGCATCACTCACTTGAACACCCATGCGCTCACCTAATTGAGCTATTATTGCGTCATTAATTAACTTATCCATTACTTGAATTCGCAATGCGCGATCAGAAGGTAATGTTTGGTTATTCTTTTTTGCTTGTAGGGTAATAGAAGTAATAAGATCTTTAACTTCAGACTCTAATACCACACCACTATTAACCACGGCTGCTACTCGGTCTAGCTCAACTTCAGCAGCTATACTCTGTTCATATGAGCTTAAAATAAACACCGAGCTAAGAAGTAATAATTTCAATGAATTTTTCATGTAACGTATATTTCTTTTAATTAGTTATTGAGGAAGTAAGGGCGTTTATAGCCGAATATACTTGAATTAAGCATATCTCCAACACTGTCGGAAGATTTATTGCTATTTATGCCATTATATACAAATTGAATATTAAAACTGCTATCAAATGCATCGCGGTTTTCATTTATGTTCAGGTCATCTTCAATTTTAGAGTTAATATTGCGATGGTACGTAAAACGTATCCCCCAACAACAACTGCTGTACTCAAGACCTGCATAGCTTTCAATACTGCGTTTGCCTTGTAAGTCTTGTGTAAACCGCCCTACAAGTTGCCACCGCTGGGCAATTTTAACATTTGCCGCCAACGACATTTGTTCTAATGACTCTCCTGAGACATCGCGAGTATATCGATGGTTCAATTGAATTGTTTGATTATTACTAAATAAGTAATCTAAAGTGGTTTGACTTTTATTGGTCACGCCTAAATCGGTATTATATTGAATGTCAGAACTAAACTGCCAGTTTCGACTTAAATGAAGGAAAATATCGGCTGCTAATGCTGACTTATCTACTAAGGTGTCTTGATTTGCTTCATCAAAGTTACTTTCATTTAAATAAACAATACGGCCCAAACTAAAACGCAACATTTCGTTATTTTCAGCATTTAATAACCGACTTGTTACCCCCCACGAAACCTGATTGGCTTGTGCTATTCTGTCTATGCCACTAAAGCGACGGTCACGGAATAAACCGTTATAGTCATCTTGCAATAGAGTTGTGTCGTAAATACCAATGTTGCTTTGATCTTTTTCAGGGATATAAAGGTACTGTAACTGTGGCTCAAGTGTTTGGTTGTACTCGCTATTAAATAAGGCGATGTTACGATCAAAATTGACACCACCATGCAATCGTATTTTAGGCAACGTTCTATTAATATTTTTTTCTAGCAGGCTGTTATTACCAATATTTTGTTGAATGTAATTAGTTTGCAGAACTTTGAGTTCTGAATTTAAAAACCATGCAGGTGTAACCATAGGGTAAAGTAAACCAGCTTCTACATGGTATCTCTGCGCTGTTGGCTTGGTTAAATCTGGTGTATCAAAGCTAGAAAATTCGCCATAAACATCAAAGATACCATCAAAGTCATCAAAAGTTTGTTGGCGCCTCGCTTCTATTTGAGGCAAGGTTTTATAACTTTGTTGATGATTACCTAATAATTCAAAATCTTGTAATTTTAGGGTGGTTTGCCAATTTTCTGCGAAATAAGCCAATTCACCTATTTGATAGAGATATGCATCGTTAGAGTTAAATTGGCTACTACCTAAATCCACTAAGTAATTATCATCACTAATGGTCGTGTAGTCTACATGGGCTCTAAACCTTTCTGAGAAAGTACCAATATGTTGAATTCTGGCTAAATAACGTGAATCATCGTTATTGTTAAGTTTTTTATCTTTATTGAGGTATTCAATATCAAGTTGACCTGACTGTAAGCCTTCTAAATATCGAAACTCTGTAATTAATTGTGTGCCTCTATCAGACATGTAGCGTGGTGTAATAGTGGCATCCATGTTTTCTGATATATTGACATAATAAGGAATTTCAACTTCTAAACCTGAGCTATTTGAAGTGCTAATTTTAGGGTATAGCATACCTGATTGGCGTTCATCACTAATAGGCATGGTTAAATAAGGAATATATAAAATAGGCACATCAAAAAGACTAAAACGAGCGTTATATGCCTCAAGTGATTTTTTATCTGAAGAAATGGTAATCTCGCTTGCGCGCATCTGCCAATCTGGCACAGGATCGTAACAAGTGGTAAAACTTGAGTCGATAAAACTCATCGTTTTTCCATTTCCATCAATATTAATTTCTTTTGCACTTCCGTGCCCAGCAGAGCCGTTTAGTTGATATGAAGTTGATGTTAACGCCGTGGACTTTTTTAATTGATTTATATTAAGCGTGTCGGCAAAAATATCTATACCTTTGTTTTGAAAGTGAATATCACCATTAGCGTTAACTGTAGATGTATTTCTATTAACGGATAATTCATCTGCAACAATTGATTTATCTTGATTTAATAAGGTAACACCACCGGTAAACGTAGCATATTCACCTTTTTTAATATTTGAAGTAGAAGATAAAATAGTAAAGCTGTCGTTTGCCTGCTTACCGGTTTCTTCTGCAATATTTGCGTAAAATGGAATAGGGCACTGACTAGCAATATTTGTATTTATTTCAATGTTTTGCGCCTTACTACCAAAGGTAAATGCTATTAGGCAGAGAAAGGGGGTTTTGTGTAAGGAAAAACGCATTTATAATCCGGGTAATTAACTTGAAAAATACAAAGCCTAGTTTAGTTCGGCATTTTAACGCTAAAGGCGGTAATAATATAGCAATTTTCTTTAGCCTGCGAATTAGTTATATTGGCACTATCATTTTTTAGAGATATTTTCTATTGAGTAATTTAAGAACTACAGCCTTATCACATTGGCTTGAAAGTCAGTTTTCAACGCAAAAAATCAACTTATTACCACTTACAGGTGATGCCGGTTTTCGACGTTACTTTCGCTTTGCATACCAAAGTAAAAGTTATATTGCGGTTGATGCGCCGGTAAAACTATCAAATAACCAAGCTTTTTTAAACGTTCAGGAAATTTTGAAAGATGTTAGCGTTAATGTACCTAACATTATCCATGCGGATCTCGAACAAGGTTTTCTTTGTCTTAGCGATTTTGGCGACATGGTATTATCTGAACGATTATCAAGTGATAACATGCAGAAATATTACGCTAAAGCGATAGTAGAATTAGATAAAATGCTAACATGCTCATCGGTATCTGTGTCGACTTTACCTTTGTATGATGAAAAATTTATTTTCACAGAATTGAGCATCTTTACTGAATGGCTACTCGAAAAACATTTAGCTATTTACTTAACTGCAGAAGAGAAAATTGCATTAACCCGTTGCTTTGATGAATTAGTTTCAGCCA
This sequence comes from Colwellia sp. 6M3, assembly GCF_014077595.1. NCBI lineage: Bacteria > Pseudomonadati > Pseudomonadota > Gammaproteobacteria > Alteromonadales > Colwelliaceae > Colwellia > Colwellia sp. 6M3. The sequence continues at coordinate 44,750 of NZ_JACGWF010000006.1, forward strand.
TGGTTGAGCAACCTAAAGTATTTATGCATCGCGATTATCACAGCCGAAATATTATGCAGCTTAGTAATGATGAACTGGGTATTATTGACTTTCAAGATGCTGTACAAGGGCCCGTTATCTATGACTTGGTTTCCTTATTAAGGGATTGTTACGTACGTTGGCCAAACCAGCTTATAGCACCTTTAATAGAAGATTATCGCTTACAAGTGCAAAATTATTTTCCAAACGAAACCCTAACAAAAGAAAAATGGCAATATTGGTTTGATTTAACTGGATTGCAGCGCCATATAAAAGCGAGTGGTATTTTTGCACGCCTCTATCACAGAGACAGTAAATCAGGATATTTAGCTGATATTCCACTTACCTTGAGCTACATACAAGATGTTAGCGCACAATATGATAAACTCACTTTTTTACATGAGTTAGTCAGTAAGCGGGTAATACCTGCGCTCAACAAATAACATAATGTGCTTATTTTTAAGTAAGATTTTGGAAAGTTTTTCATGAAAGCTATGATATTAGCAGCAGGTAGAGGCGAGCGAATGCGACCACTAACTGATAACTGCCCTAAACCACTGTTAACAGTGAATGGCTTGCCGTTGATAGTGCACCATATAAAAAACTTAGTGGCGGCGGGTATCAAAGATATTGTAATTAACCATGCATGGCTAGGTCAAAAAATTGTAGATTATCTCGGTTGCGGTCAGCAATTTTCGGCGAATATAAGTTATAGCGAAGAGCCTGTAGCATTAGAAACAGCCGGTGGTATTATAAAAGCATTGCCGATGTTAGTTGAACATGAAGACGATGTTTTTATGGTGATTAATGGTGATATTTATTGCGATTTTAATCTCAAGCAATTACCACGTTTAGGTGAAGAGTTTAACGCTCATTTGTTATTGGTTAATAATCCAGAGCATAACCCTAAAGGTGACTTTCAACTTGTCGAAGGGGTATTAACTAACCCTAAAAACAACCATCATGAAACATACACTTTTAGTGGTATTGCTCTTTACAGAAAAAGTTTTTTTAAGCAAGATGCTGCAACACAAGAATCGACTTTGTTACAACCAGTTCAAGAACAACAACTTATACAACCTTTAGCACCTATGTTAAGGGCTGGGGCTGAACAAGGTAAAGTGTCAGCGAGTTTAATGACTAACGCTTGGACAGATGTTGGAACACCAGAACGTTTAGCTAAGCTAAACACTATTTAACCATTTTATAATTAATTAATTATCGAGTTTTACGATGCGAATTTGGGGTAAAGTTTTAGGATTTTTATTTGGCTTGATGCTGAGTAAAAATATTTTCGGTGCGTTATTGGGCGCTTGGCTCGGACATCGGTTTGATAAAGGTATAGGGCTTAATTTTAACAACTTAGGTGGTGCTAAATCGGATGCCGACCGCCAAGCAATATTTTTCTATAGCAGCTTTTCAGTTATGGGTTTTATTGCTAAGGCTAATGGGCAGGTTACCCAGCATGAAATTGCTTTTGCTACAGCTTATATGGATAAGTTGGGGCTACAAGGTGCAATGCGTCAACAAGCTCAAGATGCATTTAGAGATGGAAAAACAACAGGCTTCCCAGTTACTGAACGTTTAACCGAACTAAGATCTGTCGTTGGAAATCGTCAGGATTTATTGTTACTTTTTTTAGAAATTCAAATTCAAGTGGCTTTCGCTGATGGAAGCCTAGATGAAGATGAACGAGAAGCACTGCACCAAGTTGCTCAAGGCTTAGGCTACTCTGCACATGAATTAGATAAATTATTAGAGATGATAATTGCAGGGGCTAGTTTTCATCAACAAGGGCAAAGAGGTGGAACTCATAGCTTTGCACAGTCGGGTCAGCAACTTGAAAACGCCTATAAAGTGTTAGGTGTTACAGAACAAGATTCAGCGAGTGATATTAAAAAAGCTTATCGTAAACTTATGTCGCAACATCACCCAGATAAACTGGTAGCTAAAGGTTTACCTCCTGAGATGATGGAAACGGCAAAACAAAAAGCACAAGACATTCAAGCAGCTTACGAGTTAATAAACGCACAAAATAAATAACAACTTTTGTATTTACTTCGTTTTTAAAGATTATTTTAACAACGAAGTAAACAGCATAAATGCGACTAAATTGCTTTTTTATGTGTTAAGTGACTGATCAGTAGCTTGCATACGCAGTTGTAAGTCGCGTAGACTAATGCCGATTTTGATTTATACTTTGGATAACACAAATGTTCCTTTCAGTAACTAATAGGCGATTTATCGCAATATGGCTTAGCGCTATATTGTTAGTATTGTCTGTGGCTGCTGCTGCGCATAGTGTTGAACATATAGATGATGGTGTTAAAAAACACTGTACGTTGTGTTTTCATCAACATCAATTCGATCAAGTACTACCACAGCAAAACGCCACACTTGACTTTAATGTTCAGCAAGTAGAAACAATCGTTACTGTTGAACCAAAATTAGCACTAATTCAACGTGTTAATTATCATAGCCGCGCACCTCCCAAAACGCTTTAAACCTAATTATTTAACAAGCTATTTTTACAAAACCAACTTGCCAATTGAGTAAGTGGGTTGTTGTATTCGTATATAATTTATTTTAGAGATTTCCAAATGAAAAATTTCCAACGTGTTTCGACTTTTGTATCTACAGATATCGCTGGTTGCTTAGCGACTATTAACCCGACTAAAGTAACGGCTGCTTTAATCTTATCTGGCGCTTTGCCTTTACTTTCATTCGCACAAACGCCGACATTGTCTAACCTTACTGTCAGTGCTGTGCTAGATGGCTACTATCAGAGTGAAGATCGCCTGATGACCGAAAGAGCAAAAGGCTTTGGCTTAGGTGAAACTGAGTTAGCGTTTAGTGCCAGTATCGATGATATGTTTTTTGGTAAACTCACCACTGTTTTTGAATCACATGAAGGTGAAACCGAAGTTAATGTCGAAGAAGCTTTTATACAAACAATGGCATTGCCGAATGGATTTACTGTTCGAGCAGGGCGATTCTTATCTGATATTGGCTATTTAAATAATCAACATCTTCATACTGACGCTTTTACCAGTAGACCGAGTGCATATCGTGCATTTCTAGGCGGACATTATTTCGATGATGGCTTAAGAGTAAGCTATATAGCACCAACAGATTTGTACTGGACGATGGGAGCTGAAGTTTTTTCAGGTGATAGTTTACGAGCTGAAGATGAGTCAGGTGAGCGCGAATTTGATAGCACGGGCGTTTATACGGCGTTTACAAAAATAGGTGGTGATATTGGTATTGAAAGTTCATGGCAGTTGGGGGCAAGTTACCTACGCAATGAAAATGGTCTGTTAACGCCTGAAGAACACGATGAAGAAGGTGAAGAAGGTGAAGAAGCGCATGCACACTCTGCTAGCTATACAGGTAAAAATACCTTTGTGGCTGATTTTGTTTATAAGTGGGCGCCAAATGGTAACTATAAATATCAACATTTAACGCTCAGTGCTGAATATTTTAGGGTGAGTGATTTTATGGTGCCAGACCTTGATGAAGAGCATTTGTCAGCAGAACATGACGAAGAAGGTAGTGTTAATGATTATCATCAAGCTTGGTATGTTAGTGGAGTCTATCAATTTTCACCAAGTTGGTCAGCAGGACTGCGATACGGAAAATTAAATACTCAAGTACTACACGAAGAACATTTCGATCAACAAACCCTAAAAGAAACTGAGCTAAGTGTTGCTTGGCACAATAGTCACTTCTCAACCGTTAGAGTTGAATTTAGTCATCAGAGTAATATTGGTTTTGATAATGCTGAAAATGACAATGTTATTACTTTGCAATATGTAATGGCACTAGGAGCACATAATGCACATCAATTTTAAATTACTGCTTAGCAGTGCTTTACTGACGTTGAGCCAAAGTGCTTTCGCGCAAATGAATATTTTTGCATGTGAGCCAGAGTATGCTGCTTTAGCAAAAGAGCTTGCTCCCTCAGCGAAAATTTATACTGCAACAACCGCTATGCAAGATCCACATCAAGTACAAGCGCGACCTAGCCTGATTGCTAAAATGCGCCAAGCAGATCTTGTGATCTGTGCTGGGGCTGATTTAGAGATAGGTTGGTTACCTATGTTGCAAATGAAATCGGCTAATACTCGAGTACGTAACACAGAAGATGGCTTATTTTTTGCCGCTGATCATGTCGAAACGTTAGACCAAATGAGTAATGTTGATCGCAGCATGGGTGATGTTCATAGTGCTGGAAATCCACATTTACATTTTTCACCACAGCGTGTTCTCGACATTGCGAAGGCACTAACAGAGAAGTTAATTCAGCTAGATACAAAGCAAAGCGATGTGTATCAGCAGCAGTTATCAAGCTTTGTGAATCGTTGGCAATTGGCGAGGACACAATGGCAGTCAAAAGTGGCGACGTTGCAGGGCATGAAAGTTATTGCCTATCACTCAACATTTCGTTATTTATTTGATTTTACAGGTATTGATTCTGTTGCTGATTTAGAGCCCAAACCGGGATTGCCGCCAACAAGTAGCCACCTTGCAAGTTTGTTAAAACTAGCTAACCAAGGTGATATATCGGCAATCGTTGTGGCTTCTTACCAAGATCAACGTGGAGCGAACTGGTTAGCAGAAAAATCGAATTTACCTGTTGTTGTGCTACCTTTATCGGTCGGTGGTAATCAGCAAAGTGATGATTTATTCAGCTTGTATGACAGTGCTTTAGACCTATTAATTAAAGTAAATCACCCTAAAAAATAGCATTTAAAGCTACAGGTATTATCGATGGATTATGAATTACTCACTATACTGTTACCTGCATTCGCTGCGGGTATTTTAGTACTTTCAACTCATGTTGTATTGGGTAAACAAGTATTAAGGCGTGGTATTATTTTTATAGATTTAGCTATTGCACAAATAGCGGCTTTAGGAGCGATAGTTGTGCGTATGGATCATGATCTTGCTGAGCTTGCGTATGCAAATATTTGGATCCCAGGCCTATTTGCATTAGCAGGGGCAGGCATTATTGCCTTATTAGCCAAATATATGGCAGAAGAGCTAGAGGCGATGATCGGTTGTTTTTACGTTCTATCTGCTGTGACAGCTATGTTGTTGTTATCTAATGATCCACATGGTGCAGAGTTACTTAAACAACTAATGTCAGGTCAAATTCTTTGGGTAAGTTGGCAGCAACTGTTATTACCAACGATAGTCTATAGTGCCATACTTGCGTTAATACTTTACCGACCTAAAATTTTAGATGGAGCTGCTTTCTATTTATTATTTGCTGTGGTTATAACATTATCCGTTGAGCTTGTTGGGGTTTATCTTGTTTTTAGTACCTTAATATTACCTGCTTTAGCAATTAATAAATTACAGGGCACTCGGGTATTGTTATGGGCTTACGGTGTAGGTTTAGTTGGGTATTTACTAGGCTTGTATATGTCAGCAACTTTCGATTTACCTAGCGGTGCGGCAATAGTGGCGACATTAGCCTTAAGTGCAGTAGTGTTTAGATTAGTAAGTAGGTTAGGTTTAAGAAAGTAAATAGGGTGTGTTGATTCAAAAATTAAAAAGCCAGCAAGTTAAAAACTGCTGGCTTTTTCAATGGTAATGTTCTGACTAAAATAATTTCTAGTTAGATAATTAGAAGCTGTAAACTAAAGTCATTGCTGTTTCAGTGTTAACATTTTCTTTATCTTCATCAACGTCAGTATTGTAATCTACAGTAAAGCTAAATTTAAGTTGTAGTGTTTCAAGTAACTTTGTAGAAATAGACGTTCTTGCTTTATAAGTACTGTTTGCATCACTTTTTGGAGCATACTTTGCTACTAATAACTGCTTAAATAAAACGTGCTCATTAATTTCACGTGTGTATAAAGCTTGGGCTTGAACAATAAAGGCAGTATTGATTTCTTCGGGATCAGTATCAGTTGCACTGACAACATCGCGTTTAAAACCTGGACCAATATCAGCATCTAGTGTTGTTTTTTCAGTTTCATACCAACGACGACCCCAACCTGCAGAAATTGAGCTCTGGTTGTCGAAACTACTAAAACGGTCGTCTTCATAAGAAGCATTCGCATAGATATAGTTTGGACTTGCCTTGTCAATTGTATAATTAGTTTGGCCGACTGCAGTCCACTTTTGATCACTGGTAGTAAAGTGATCTTCGCCATTTTCATCTTCTTCCTCACTTTTCTTTACCAACGAGCCTAAGTTTACTGTTGATTTCCAAGCACCTGCTTCGTGAGTAAAGTCAAAACCTGCTTTAACATCTGCACTGTTTGTATCACCTGTTTTAAAAAGCATACCTAGCTCTGCAGAAGCAGTATAAGGAGATTTAACTTTTGGTGCGGTTGCTTCTTCTGCTAATGCAACTAACGGCATAAAACAAAGTGCTGCTGATATTAACTTATGACTCATTTGTTTCTTCCTTTCTTACGTGTAATGATAATTGTGGATATGGTATTTCAATGCCAGCATCATCTAATGCGACTTTAATTTTTTGTAACAGATCACGATGTAATGGCCAGTAATCGGCAGAGGTAACCCAAGGGCGAACAACAAAGTTTACTGAGCTTTCAGCAAGTTCTTGTACACCGATAACAACTTCTTTATCTTTTAAGACTAATTCATGCTCACTGGTTATCTTAGTAAGTAACGCTTTAGTTTTAGCAAGATCTGCATCGTAACTTACACCAATAACTAAATCTAATCGGCGCTCAGGTTTGGTTGAAAAGTTAGTAATCGTACTAGAGGTAATTTTACCATTTGGAATTATGACCGCTTTGTTATCACCAGTTCTTAATTTTGTTGAGAAAACATGAATTTCTTCAACAATACCGGAAACACCCGCTACATCGATAAAATCACCACTTTTGAATGGCTTTAATATAATAAGCAGAACACCTGAGGCAAAATTAGATAGTGATCCCTGTAGCGCTAAGCCTATTGCTAAGCCAGCTGCACCGACTATGGCGACTAATGAAGTAGTGTTAAAACCTAAATGAGAAATAGCAGCGATAATAACAATAACGAACAACATACCGTAAAGTAAGCTGCTTAGGAATGAGATAATGGTTTCATCCATACCTCTATGACGCATAACTTTTACAACGCCATCGCGTACTAAATTTGCAACAAATTTACCAATAAATACGATAGCTAGTGCAACGACTAATTTTATCGCAAAATCCATTAGCATTTGTTGATTTTCTAGAAACCAGTTCTGAATAGTGTCCATTATTTACCCTGAGCAATTTTATGATGGGGGATTATAATAAACATCAATTGAAATTTCATTACATTGTTCAAAAAACACCATAATTTTCAACATTACTTTAAGGAGTGTTTTGGGGAGAAAGGAGAAGTTTACATTGCAAGCCAAAACAAAAAAATCCGATGAATACGATTCATCGGATCATTGACTAAATTTTCAATATAACGGTTACCGTTATGAACACATAGGCATGTTAGTAATAGCTATTAATGCTATTTAATTAATGCGTCTAATTTACCCGTTGAATATTGCACAAACATATTGTCTAAAGATATTGGCTTAATACCTGAAGCATGACCAACACTACCAAAAGCTTCATAACGCGCTTTACAAATATCATACATTGCTTGTGTTGACGCTTTTAGAAATTTACGTGGGTCAAACTCGCTTGGGTTTTGTGCTAAAAATCGGCGAACTGCGCCTGTTGAGGCTAAGCGTAAGTCAGTGTCGATGTTAATTTTACGCACACCATTTTTAATACCTTCTTGAATCTGCTCAACCGGAACACCATAAGTTTCAGGTATTTTACCACCAAATTCATTAATAACGGCTAACCATTCTTGCGGCACAGAAGAAGAACCATGCATAACTAAATGCGTATTAGGAATACGAGCATGAATCGCTTTAATACGATCGATAGCGAGAATATCGCCTGTAGGTGGGCGAGTAAATTTATAAGCACCATGTGAAGTACCACAAGCAATGGCTAAGGCGTCAACTTGTGTTTTTTGAACAAAATCAGCCGCTTCTTCTGGATCAGTTAGCATTTGATCCATGGTTAATTTTCCAACCGCGCCAATACCATCTTCTTCGCCAGCTTCACCCGTTTCAAGTGAACCTAAACAACCTAATTCACCTTCAACTGAAACACCACAAGCATGTGCCATTTCAACCGTGCGACGAGTTACGTCTACATTGTATTCATAGCTTGAAGGTGTTTTACCGTCATCCATAAGTGAACCGTCCATCATAACTGATGAAAAGCCTAATTGAATAGAGCGTTGACACACGCCAGGTGAGGTACCGTGATCTTGGTGCATTACCACAGGAATATGAGGGAATTCTTCAATAGCAGCTAAAATTAAATGACGTAAAAAAGGTGCACCAGCATAAGCACGAGCACCAGCAGAACCCTGCAGTATTACTGGGCTATTAGTATCGTTAGCAGCAAGCATAATTGCTCTAACCTGCTCCAAATTGTTAACGTTAAAAGCTGGAATACCGTAACCGTTTTCGGCGGCATGATCTAACATTTGGCGCATAGAAACTAAAGCCATGAATTAACTCCTGAGATTATTGTTGGTGATAAAATTGATTTCAAAAAGGTTTCATTATGAAACTTAGTGCTTTCATGTCGTAATTGTATCAGAAGAAATTAGTGCATTGCACGTGAAAAAATAGCACTACTGTGGTTAATAAACCGCATTATTTTACAGTTATTATATTTGTGTTTTTATTACTGAAATATTGAAGATATAAGAGAGGTTTTATTGCTAAACAGCTATAAATTTATGTAATTTTACTACAAATTAATGGCAGTCTAGAGAATATATTTATGATAAATATTTTGCTTGGTGATAAAAGTAGATTTTGACCTAAAATGCTTGCGGGGAACATGGGGTTAATAAAAAAACGGCAGTGTATTTCTACGCTGCCGTTGTAACTATTGTGTTTAGCAAATTTATTTTTTAGCGCGAGCTTCTAAAATAGCTACTGCAGGTAATTTTTTGCCTTCTAAAAATTCAAGAAAAGCGCCACCACCGGTTGAGATATAAGATACCTTGTCTGCAATATCATATTTATCAACTGCGGCTAAAGTGTCACCACCACCTGCAATAGAAAATGCTTTACTATCTGCAATGGCACGGGCGATAACTTCTGTACCTTTACCGAATTGGTCGAATTCAAATACACCTACAGGGCCATTCCAGACTACGGTGCCAGCATTAGCAATAATTTCTGCTAGCGCTTTAGCGCTTTCTGGACCTATATCAAAGATCATGTCGCCATCGGCAACGTCATTTACATTTTTCAGCGTCGCAACGGCTGTTTCAGAAAACTCTTGACCAACAACAACATCCGTTGGAACTGGAATTGAACCATTATTGTCATTGGCTTGTTTTGTTAAGCGCTTAGCTTCATCAACTAAGTCAGCTTCGAATAATGATTTACCAACATTATGACCTTGCGAAGCAATAAAAGTATTAGCAATACCGCCACCAACAACTAATTGATCGACAATACCTGCGAGAGAATCAAGCACGGTAAGTTTAGTTGAAACTTTTGAACCACCAACAATAGCCACTAATGGGCGGGCAGGGTTATCAAGGGCTTTTGATAAAGCTGAAAGCTCACCCGCTAATAATGGGCCAGCACAAGCCGTAGGTGCATATTTTGCCACGCCGTGGGTACTTGCTTGTGCACGATGAGCGGTGCCAAATGCGTCCATGACAAAAATATCACACAACGATGCTAACTTTTTAGACAAAGTATCATCATTATTTTGCTCGCCTGAATTGAAGCGAATATTTTCAAAAATAACTAGTTCACCAATATTAACATCTACACCGTCAAGGTAACTTTTAACTAAACGTACAGGTACATTTAGTGCTGCACTAAGATAGTCGGCAACCGGTTGTAATGAAAACTCTTGATTGTATTCGCCTTCAGTTGGGCGACCTAAATGTGACATTACCATGACTTTAGCACCCGCTTCTAAAGCGTGCTTCAAAGTTGGTAATGCAGCTCTTAAACGAGCATCGGAAGTTATTTTGCCATCTTTTATTGGCACATTTAAGTCTTCACGAATTAGCACACGTTGATTGTTTAATGCTAGATCGGTCATTTTAATTACTGACATGTTTATTTCCTGTTGATAGAAGTTTAACTGTTAAGTAAGTGATAAATAAATTCTTGGTTGGGTGCTATCGAACTAACCCACTTTAGCCATAGTATAGGCGGTATCTAATAAACGGTTAGCGAATCCCCATTCGTTATCACACCAAATAAGTAACTTAACCAAACGTTTGTGACTAACACGAGTTTGGTTACCATCCACAATGCTTGAATGCGGATCATGGTTAAAGTCAATAGAAACCAGTGGCTCAGTGGTATAACCTAAAATCCCGGCTAAACCGTTTTGTTGAGCGTCGATAATTGCTTGGTTAATGTCAGCAATAGTCGCATCGCTCGATAAGTTTAAGCTCAGATCCATTGCCGTTACATTGATAGTGGGAACTCGCACTGCAATGGCTTCAAATCGACCAGCAAACTTAGGTAGTATTCGTTCAATACCAGCGGCTAGCTTAGTGTCTACCGGGATGATTGATTGGCTTGCAGCACGAGAACGGCGTAAATCAGGGTGATAAGCATCAATAACTTGTTGGTCATGCATTGAAGAATGAATAGTAGTAATCGCACCACTTTCAACACCAAAGGCTTTATCTAAAACCTGAATAACGGGCACGACACAGTTGGTGGTACACGAGCCGTTTGAAACCACTTTCTCAGCTGGAGTAAGTAGTTGATGATTTATGCCATAAATAATCGTAGCGTCTAAATCTTGTGAACCTGGATGCGAAAAAAGTACCTTTTTTGCACCTTGTTTAATATGTTGTTGTCCATCGGCTTGGCTGCCATATTGTCCGCTACAGTCAATAACTATATCGACATTATGTTGTTGCCATGGCAAGTTGCTTAATTCAGCTTCATGACTTAATGCGATTTCGTCACCCGCAATAAATAATTTGCCATTACTTTGTTGAACTGAAAATGAAAAACGCCCGTGTGTAGAATCGTACTTTAATAAATGCGCTATACCTTCAGGCTCTGCTAACTCGTTAATAGCGACTAAATTGAATTCGTTCGTTCTGCCGTTTTCATATAAAGCACGAACAACATTTCTGCCGATTCTTCCAAAGCCATTTATTGCAATATTAATTGACATATTATTGGATCTTATTGCTAACGAACCTAGAAAAGGAAATAGCCAGTTAACAATATTAACTGGCTATCAATAACGTTTAACGGTGAGAAAAAGCGATTAGCTTAAGCTGTTTACCGTTTTAACAACGTTTTCAACACTAAAGCCAAAGTGCTCAAGAAGCACATTACCTGGCGCTGATTCACCAAATGTTGTCATACCAACAACTTTGCCACTTAACCCAACGTATTTATACCAAAAATCGGTATGAGCCGCTTCAATAGCAACACGTTTAATCACTGTTGATGGCAATACAGATTCTTTATAGTCACTGTCTTGAGCATCAAAAATATTGGTTGATGGCATAGAAACAACACGCACGTTATCACCTAAGCTTTCAGCGGCTTTCAATGCCAAAGACACTTCAGAGCCCGTGGCAATTAAAATAATCTCTGGTGTGCCAACGCTGTCTTTTAAGATGTAACCACCTTTAGCAATGTCACTAACTTGTGCATTAGTACGACTCAACGCAGGTAAACCTTGGCGTGAGAAAATTAATGAAGTTGGCGCATTTTGGCGTTCAACCGCGTTTTTCCATGCAACTGCTGACTCGGTTGCATCGGCTGGACGCCATGTCACCATGTTTGGCGTTGTACGTAAGTTAGTTAATTGCTCGATAGGCTGATGCGTTGGACCATCTTCACCTTGACCAATTGAATCATGGGTATAAACAAAAATGTTTTGAATGCCCATTAAAGCAGACATACGTACAGCATTTCGTGCGTATTCCATAAACATCATGAAAGTTGCGCCGTAGTTGATAAAACCACCGTGCAATGAAATACCGTTCATAATACCGCTCATACCAAATTCACGAACACCGTAGTAAATGTAGTTACCAGCAGCATCGTCTTGAATACCTTTTGAACCAGACCAAAGCGTTAAGTTTGAACCCGCTAAATCGGCTGAGCCACCTAATAATTCAGGTAACATTGCACCAAATACTTCAATAGTATTTTGTGATGCTTTTCGCGAGGCAACATTTTCAGCTTTTTCTTGGCACTCTAAAATATAAGCATTAGCTTTTTCTTCAAACTCAGCAGGCAAAGCACCTTTAATAACACGGCGTTCATACTCAGCAGCTAATGCTGGATGTGCAGCTTGGTATGCAGCAAATTTATCATTCCAACTTGCTTGCTCTGAAGTGCCTTTTTCTTTTTGATCCCAGTCAGCGTAAATATCTGCTGGAATTTCAAATGGCGCGTGTGGCCAATTTAAAAATTCGCGAGTCGCGGCAATTTCATCATCACCTAATGGTGCACCATGGCAATCGTGTGTGCCTGATTTATTAGGCGAGCCAAAACCAATGACCGTTTTACAACAAATCATGGTAGGTTTATCTGTTACCGATTTTGCTTCTGTTATTGCCGCTGCAATAGCCGCACTATCGTGTCCATCTACGTCACTAATAACATGCCAACCGTAAGCTGCAAAGCGAGCAGGCGTATCGTCGGTAAACCAACCTTCCACTTTACCGTCAATTGAAATGCCATTGTCATCCCAAAAAGCAATTAATTTACCTAAACCTAAAGTACCCGCTAATGAACAGGCTTCATGCGAAATACCTTCCATTAAACAACCATCACCTAAAAATACATAAGTGTGGTGATCAACTATATTGTGACCTTCGCGGTTAAATTGTGCCGCTAAAGTTTTTTCGGCAATTGCCATACCTACCGCATTAGAAACACCAGCACCTAGTGGGCCCGTAGTGGTTTCAACACCTGGTGTGTAACCATACTCTGGATGACCAGGGGTTTTTGAATGCAATTGACGGAAGTTTTTCAACTCACCAATTGGTAGATCATAACCCGTTAAATGCAATAATGAATATATAAGCATTGAACCGTGGCCATTTGATAAAACAAAGCGGTCACGATCGGCCCATTGTGTATCTGTTGGATTATGCTTTAGAAAGTCACGCCATAAAACTTCAGCGATATCTGCCATGCCCATTGGGGCTCCAGGGTGTCCTGATTTAGCTTTTTGCACGGCATCCATGCTTAAAACTCGAATTGCATTGGCCAGTTGTTGACGCGACGGCATAATTGCTCCAATTATTGTTAAATTTGATGGGATATAAATTGCGCTTATTTTCACCTAGAGTGCCCCTTGACTGCAAATTTAATTAGCACTTTTATGGCATTATTTTTAACTAAGTTATATTTATCGTCTTTTAAATGTGAAATGACCTGATTTAATGAATGAAATAAGATTTTGATCGCTTATTAATTTGATTGAGCAAACTGAAAGGGAAGTTAGTAGACAGATATAAACTTTAGCATTTATATAAGAAAAAATTAAAATCGTTCATTTAATGAGCTTTTGGTTGAATATCTATACAAGTTGCTTTAATGTTAATGCGTCGTATTAATAAAAATTAGAAAAAGATACAACATAATACAGGATTAAAGAATGAACAGGTCGTCGTCACGCGGAATTAAGCTGACTACGGTAATATTAGCGGTATTAATATTAGCAGTATCAGCAGTGTTGAGCACAGGCTCAGCATTAGACGACAAGGAAGTTACAATAGAACAAAATAATTAAGAGCTTATCAATTAGCTCATCATAACTACTAGCCTCGCAATAGCGGGGCTTTTTTATGTACAGGATGTACGGTATGTCGTGGTGACAGGACGTCAAGGAACGACGGAACAGGATGTACGGTATGTCGTGGTGACAGGACGTCAAGGAACGACGGAACAGGATGTACGGTATGTCGTGGTGACAGGACGTCAAAGAACGACGGTACAGGATGTACGGTATGTCGTGGTGACAGGATATCAAGGAACGAAGGTAAACGATGCCGTAATACGATATTAACCGTTTTAAAATGATCTATTGAGGCTTACTAAAAGCAATTACTGGCGTCCCCACCAGGACTCGAACCTGGAGCAGCGGCTTAGGAGGCCACAGTTTTATCCAGTTAAACTATGAGGACAAAGCGCAAGTAGTTTGATTATCACCACGCAGTATTAACTAGCCCAGAGCAGTGAAATGCTATTTAAAGCCCAAGTATGCTACAACTATTTTATTAATTTGTATTCAAAAAAATCAAATAAAATTAACACTAACAGAGGCTTAATTAATAGCAGTTGAATTCATCCTTTCAATGAACTCTTAACTTATTGTTTAATATCTTACGGCTAAGTCATTTATTTGTATATTGTCTAATACGTGTTGTGCTGCCGTTGTTGCATGGGCACTATCTTGGCTTACTGAGGTAACAATCACTTTATAAGGACTAATATTAAAGCCGGTGTATGTGCGTTTATCATCACTGACAAAGTTATTGAAATGCAGTAAAGAGAACTCATCACCCACTTGCACCCCGTGTCTTTTGCCTAAGTTAAAAGTAATTGAATTACCCTGAACTTGCACGATGCGACCTTGGGTTGGCTGACACATCATGTTTTCGTCGATATCTCGCACCATGTCATCTAAAGACAGGTTTATTTGTTGGCCATATTCACTCTGCCAAAAGTTTTGGCTAGTTACATCAATATGTTTACGCTTATCAAAATCCCATGGCGCAGAACTTTGATAATGTTTATCTAGAATTCTTTCACCTGTGGTGCCATCGTGAACATAGAGTGCGATATTAAATTGGCGTTGATAAATATTTTTTTGCCAGAATTGCCAATCATTGTTTTCATCATCCGCCATAGATAGGTCTTGAATTTCTGAAAATAAAACATATTGGCTGTCTGACATATTAGCTAACGACATCGCTAAATTTTTTAAGCTTTGAGCTTGCAAGCTTTGATTGTATCGTGAAAATTCTGTTTTGGTTTGCAGCGCTAACTTAGTGTCTAGATATATCCCTTGCTGCTGTATTTTACTGGCGAGCTTTTTAATTAATGTTTTATCAAGTGCATAAATACTACCAATATTGGCTTGTTCTCGATGCAATATATTACTACGAGTAAGTAACATCGATTTTTTATAATCAGCGGCAAAACATTTTTTTTCTTGTGGGAAAATATCAGCTCGAATAGTAACTGTTACAAAGTCGTCGTTGTAGGTTTCACTGATCAAGGCTAATGAATTAACACTGCCACTGGCTCGTATGCTTATTTGATCTTGGGTGAGTAAGCCGTTAACGACTTGTTGTACACTTGATACAGAAGCACCTGCAACCAACAACGCTTTTTTTAGTGCATTTTGCATCGCTTGAGCTTTGGCTGCTTTATTATCACCATTTTTTATGCTCGCCACACCTTGCGATTCATACCATTGTCCAAAACTGGCACTACTGAATAAAGCAAAGCAAAGGCAAATTGAACTTAAGCGCATAAATATCTCTTTTAATAGTGGATCGATTTCTCTATTCAAATATGCACTTTTTGTGCCTACTAATACTTTAAATATAAACCAATGTTGGTAAAGCTATTACCTAGCTAATTTAGTTCACTATTATATGAGTTGATAAACGTGGTATTTTTATGTCCCCCAGTGTTAAAACACAGGGTAAAGTTTTAGGTGGTATTCATTGCAGAATACACAACTTGGTATCACTCTATAATATAAGCAGAGAGGTTTGCCTTTTATTTAGGCGTTCTACTAGGTAATCGATTAGGTAAGCAAATAGGCATCAGTAGAGTGTTATTAATAATTCCTCTGGTATCTTTTATTCATATACTGTTTGGTTTTTAATCTAATATTGATGAAGCCAAGTTAAATTTAAATATTGGCGCGGATCATGCTTTGTTATTTGTATTAATTTTATGATATTTGTATTAATTGAGGATAGCTCAATGAAAAATTGGCTTATAGCACTACTAATACCGACACTTATGGCGTGTTCTGTAAAAACCAAAAACAATGATTTTTATGGTTCTAATTACGTTGATAAACAAGAAATTGACAGCTTTGCGTTACCTCGTCATGCAATAAACGATGTAGTTAAAGGTTTGGCATATCAAATGTTGGAAAGTAGTACATTTGTAAATCCTAAAACGCCAATTGCCATTGCGTCATTTGTGGATTTAAAAAATTTAGAATCAACCAATTGGCTTGGTAATCAACTATCTGAAAGCTTTGTTCATGAAATGCAGCGACATGGCTTAGTGGTTATTGATTTTAAAACTACTGGGCATATTCGAGTTACTGAAGATGGTGACTATGTTTTTAGCCGAGATTGGAAAGAATTACCTGAACGTCAGATAATTGACTATGTAGTGACCGGAACCATGATGCAACAAGAAGCAGGGGTTTTAGTTAATGCTCGGATGATAGGTATGCAATCACGTGTTGTTGTTGCAACTGCTCAGTCTTTTATTCCGGCTTGGGTTGTAGGCGATGACTTTAAAAATGATGATAATGTTAAAATGAAAGATGGCATGATCATACGTGACAGCGCAATGCTAGCTGATGATGCTCGTGCAATTGCTATACAGAAATAATACTCCAATGATGAGAATGACAATATCGAAGGTGAATATGAATACTTTACGCAATAATATCGCAATTTTTTTAAGTGCTATAGTTTTGAGCGCATGTTCTTCGGTGTTTGATAGACATGTTGAATGGCAAAATGTAAAGCCAGAGCAATTTCCTGTATTAACGGCTATTGGCCAAGCGCCAATTAGTTTGCAAAACTCAACACACAAAACACAACGTATGTTAATGGCAATGAAAGCATCAAAAATTGCTGCCTATGCCGAGCTTGCTGAACAAGTTTATGGGCAAAGTATTGATGGCAAAACCACTATGTCTAATTTAGTGGTAGATAACCAGCTACTAAAGGCTTCGGTACAAGGTATTATTCGTGGCGCTAAAGTTGTAAAAAGTTACCCTGTTGGTGACAGTTACACAACAGAGTTAAGCTTAGACTTTAAAGATGTATATGAAATTTATAATGCATCGTCTAACCGTCAAGAGATAAAGCATATCACTTATTATTAGCATTAGTGGCTGAAATTTATACCTAAAAATAAAAGTGCTTAAGCTTTTAACCCTAGGCTACTCAGCCCACCAGAGGTTTTTCCTTTGCTATCATAAGTCATTGATGACTTATTATGATTTTCTAATAAAGAGGTTTTCATTCGTTCAACTGAGAGTTGAGACTGATGAATGATTAAACCATTAATTTGGTTTTGTTTTTTACAGCGGACTAAACACGCTTCAATATCGGCTAACTCTGTGTCGAAATTACCAGCTAACTTTTCTTGTTTGAACTCAAAACTTTGTCCTATAGCATTGTCAATTTCTTGAATCGCTATCAGTAAGTTGTTTTTATCTGAGGTAATACTAATAAGTGCATCAGGGTTTTGTTTCTGAAGGACGTCTTTCTCTGTATTTAATAACGTTTCTAGTTGCATCAACTGAGATAACTGTTGAGAGATCAATTGTTGCGGTGTTATTTTTTCAGACACTTATTACTCCTTTACTTCTTACGAGTTAGTTGAGATCAAATTCAAAGTTAGCAATACTCGCTGCCAGTTTTTCTGGGTTAACTTTATAATCACCAGATGCAATAGCATCTTTTAATTCAGCTATTTTTTTCTGGTTTAGCACTGGTGAGTCAGCTGCTTTTTTTTGCAACTCAGTCATCTGTTTTGCTTGTGGGGTAATTGACACCGAATCGCGCGGTGCTAATTTAGCTTGTTGCGATGTATTTGCATTTTCGCTAACTTGCTGTTTAGTTTGAACTTGTTGCTTTACTTGGTTGGTGTTACTCAAGTTATTGATATTAATAGCCATTATTGTATCCTACTTACAACAGTTATTGGTTTCTAACCTTTTATCGGCAAAACAGCAGAAAACTTAAGCAATTATTATAAATTAATTACGACTTGGTTAATAGCGCTAACTTGCCCTTGAACAATTCGTCCAGATTGCTTATTTCGCACGGATATAATTTCACCTAAGCTGCCGTCGTCTAACGCAACGCCAAACGACTTAATCTCAAAGCTATCTGACTTAGCAATGATATTCACAGGCTCATCTTTACAAACAAAGCAGGTGTTTTTATTTGTTATAACGCTACCTTGAGATAAATTTCTTTTGGTGCGCACACCAGTGGCAAGGCTTGGATCTGTCATCACTGCCCCTCGAATTTGCCCTGAGTCTTTAAATATAAGTTCTATATTACTTTGACTGAGTAAAGTACCTTTGCTGACGCGCATTCGTGTCACTACAACAGGCACTATTGTTTGAATTTTTACCGGTATATATAAATACCAAGAATTTTCGTCGGAACAAACAATTTTAACATTTACGTTTCTACCGTTATGGTTTTCAGGTATATTTGCCGTTAATGGTGACACACAAGATTGTAATGAAATGCGAGGATCTATTTCAGATACTTCGACATTTAGCTTTCCTTGAGCAGGTAAACTCACGTTATTCTCGACATGTTTTTTGATGAAGTTATAGAGATACTCCCGATCAAACGTCATGGCTGAACTCGAATTAACTATGGCTATGTATATAAGGGCTATTGTTAATATTATCTTTAATTGGCTCATAATTTCTTATTTGAATGCTAGGGAAATAAAAATACTCGTCTAAGCTTAATTTAGTTAACTAAAATCAACTCAACTTAAATTAATATACATAACGTCAAAGTATTTACGTTATGCACAGACATTAGTGGTTTTAATGATTGTACAATCAAGAATCGTGCCTTTGTTATATTTGCAATGGCATACCAAAGAGGTTTCTTATGACAGGCATACTAGACTCAGTTAATCAGCGCACTCAATTAGTCGGACAAAACCGATTGGAGTTGTTGCTATTTAAACTTAATGGGCGGCATCGCTTTGGCATTAATGTTTTTAAAGTACGTGAAGTCATGCCTTGTCCTAGACTGACTTTATTACCCAAACAAGATAAGGTTATTAAAGGCGTTGCTCACATTCGTGGCCAAACTATTTCTATTATTGATTTAAGTAAAGCTACTGGTGGCCCGGAGATTGAGCAAACAGAAGATAGCTTTGTCATTATTGCTGAATATAATCGCAGCGTGCAGGGCTTTCTTGTTGCCGGTGTTGAGCGTATTGTGACCGTGAGTTGGAAAAATATGATGCCACCGCCAGAAGGGGCAGGAAAATCAAGCTACCTAACGGCAGTTACTGAAATTGACAACGAAATGGTCTCTATTCTTGATGTTGAAAAAATCCTCAATGAAATCAACCCAATTTCAACAGAGTTAAGTGAAGGTATTGCTGATGCAACGGTGGGCGAAAAAATTGGTGAGCGAGTCATTATGATCGCCGATGATTCAACCGTGGCGCGCAACCAAGTCAAACGTGCGCTTGAATCTTTAGGTTTAACTATGTTGTTAGCCAAAAATGGTCAAGATGCACTTGATCAATTACAAACAATTGCTGACGGGTGTCAAAATAGTATCACCGAAAAAGTCGCTTTGTTAATTTCTGATATTGAAATGCCGGAAATGGATGGTTATACGCTGACAGCAGAAATTAAGCAAAATGATCGCATGAAAAATATGCCTGTTATTTTACACACCTCACTCAGTGGTGTTTTTAATAATGCTATGGTAGAAAAAGTTGGGGCTGAAGATTTTATTCCTAAATTTCATCCTGACGAGTTAGCTACTGCGGTTAAAAAGTGGTTAAAACATGATGAAACTTCTTAATGTTTGTTTGCATTCTTTAGATAAGGTGGATAATAACTAGTGTTAACTAAGCAACTCGATGATAAAAGTTATCATCAGTTTAGAATATTTCTAGAGCAGCAATGCGGTATTGTTTTAGGTGAAAGTAAACAGTACTTGGTAAAAAGTCGCCTAGCACCACTGATGGCAAAATTTGATGTTGCGTCTTTGTCTGATTTAGTAGCGCAAACGCTTAATCCGGTTAAACGGCAACTGCGGGCATCAGTTATTGACGCCATGACCACCAATGAAACCTTATGGTTTCGTGACGACTATCCTTTCGAACTTTTGAAAAAGAAAATCCTGCCAGAATTTAAAGGCCAACAAACACAATTAAAAATTTGGTCAGCGGCAAGCTCATCAGGACAAGAACCTTATTCAATTGCTATGGCGGTTTATGAATTTCAACAAAATAACCCCGGCGCATTTCCTGGTGGTGTTCAAATTATTGGCACTGATATCTCTAACACCATGTTAGAACATTGCAAGTATGCTCATTATGATAATTTAGCCCTCTCACGAGGTTTATCTTTAGAGCGTAAAAAACAATTTTTTGAAGCCGGTGATAATGGTATGCTGAAGGTGAAAGACTTCATTAAAAACATGGTCAGCTTTCGCCAAATTAACTTATTAAATAGTTATAGTTTAATGGGGCGTTTTGATTTGGTTTTCTGCCGTAACGTCTTGATTTACTTCTCTCCTGAGTTAAAGTCAAAAATAATTTCACAAATCCACAGTACGTTAAATAAGGACCGTTATTTATTTCTTGGCGCCTCGGAATCGCTTTCAGGTATTAGCCAAGATTTTAATATGATCCGTTGTAATCCTGGCATCGTTTACCAAAAAAAATAACCTCTCTATAAATCTCTGGCATAAATCTTGAATAAATACCTTCATTCATACGGAGGTATTTTTTTATGGCTATTAGTTTTGAAAAAGCATTTGGCATTTACCCGCAAAGTTTACAAATACGTGCACAACGTGCGGAGCTTATTGCCGGCAATATTGCCAATGCCGATACACCCGGCTACAAAGCCAAAGGAATGGACTTCAAAGCCGCATTAGCGCAAGCAGCCTCAAAGCAACAAACCGGCATGACGCGCACTAACGAAAAACATTTCGATGTTCGTATGGAACTCAATAACGGCGTGGGTTTTCGTGTACCTAATCAAGCAGATACTGGTGACGGTAACAGTGTAGATGTACAAGTGGAACGAAACTTGTATCTAGAAAACTCTATGCAATATCAAGCAAGCCTACAATTTCTTAACGGAAGCATAAAAGGCTTGAGAAAAGCAATTACTGGAGGGCAATAAAAATGAGCCTATTTAATGTATTTTCTATATCTGGTTCGGGTATGAGCGCACAGTCTGTCCGCTTAAATACTACGGCTAGTAATATTGCTAATGCTGATAGTGTTAGCAGTAGTATCGATCAAACATATCGTGCACGCCACCCAGTTTTTGCCGCTGAGATGCAAAAAGCTGCCGCTGGACAAAATGAGTCGGTTGGTGTTCAGGTACTTGGTGTTGTTGAAAGTAACAAGCCGCTTAATATTGAATATGCTCCTGACCATCCAATGGCCGATGGTGAGGGTTATATTTACAAGCCGAACGTAAATGTTATTGAAGAAATGACTAACATGATTTCTGCTTCTCGTTCATATCAAACCAATGTGCAAATAGCGGAGTCAGCAAAAAGTATGCTAACTAAAACGCTAACACTTGGTCAACGCTAAGGTTAAATAGGAACTATCATGGAAACAGTATCTGGCTCTAGCCCATTAGATAACATCCGCTGGCAGCAGGAGAACAATACTCCTGAGGCAGACGAAGACCGAGGAATGTTAACGCAAGCAGATTTCTTTGCGTTACTTACTCAAGAACTGTCGAATCAAGACCCGACCAAGCCAGTTGAAAACAATGAGATGATATCTCAGATGACCGCTTTCTCGACCACTGATGGAGTGACAAAGTTAAACGATCAATTTACCAGTTTTGCTGCTTCAATGTCGTCTAGCCAAGCCCTGCAAGCATCATCGCTTGTTGGTCGCAGTGTTTTAGTTGAAGACAACGTCTTTGGTATGGAAGAAGGTCAATCGGTAAAAGGTAAGTTAGTGACCGACCAACCGGCAAGTAATGTCAATATTTACGTTGAAAACGTTGCCGGTGAAATTATTCAAACCGTGCCAGTAGGTAGCGTAGCAGCAGGTGGATTTACCTTTACTTGGGACGGCAAAGGATCTAATGGCGAGCCTGCACCTGAAGGGGCATATCGCTTTCGTGTTGCCGGCTTAGTTGAAGGTAATACATCAGAATTGCAAGCGATGACTTATCGCAAAGTAGATAGTGTCACTTTGGCCGGAAGCGGCGGAAGTATTTTATTAAACCTTAATGGTGGCAGCACCATGAAACTTTCGGACGTAGTCGAAGTTTCTCAAGGTTAAGCAATCAGTTTTTTATAATGAGGTGAAATTATGTCATTTAATATAGCGTTGAGCGGATTAAACGCAGCTCAGAAAGATTTGAATGTAACATCCAACAACATAGCGAATGTAAACACTACTGGCTTTAAAGAATCACGTGCAGAGTTCGTCGACGTTTATGCGGCATCGCTTCTATCTTCGAGTAAAACTAAAGCAGGTAACGGTGTTTTGACGGCAGAAGTTGCACAGCAGTTTTCACAAGGTAGCATAAAGTTTACCAATAACTCGTTAGATTTGGCGATTACCGGCAACGGATTTTTTGCCACGGTATCTGAGTTAAATAGCTTAGAAACCTCATATACCCGAGCTGGTCAGTTTAAATTGAACCAAGACAACTTTATTGTTAACTCAGAAAGCGGGTATTTGTTGGGTTTTCCTGTTAATACCGATGGTACCTCATCTTCAGTCAGTTTAAGTACGGCTGAGCCTATTCGTATACCAACGGCTTCAGGTGCACCTCAAAAATCTTCAGAAGTTGATATAAGAATGAATTTACCTGCGGGTGATTCTTATATTTCAACAGCGCCAGGTAATTTTGATCCTGAAGACCCATTAACATTTAATAATTCAACATCAGTAACCATATTTGATTCCTTGGGTGATAGTCATATTATGACCTATTTCTTTGTTAAAGATGATCCGAGTGTAAACCCGAATGAGTGGATGGTTTTTGCTAGTGTTGATGGAAAACCTATTAATCTTGTCGACCCGGCAGGCGGAGGAACTAACCCTGTTGCGGGCACCGTATCAGGTCCGTTATCGCCAACTGGTTTGATTGGTGCTAGGTTACTATTTGATTCCTCAGGTGATTTTCAGTCTCAAATTCCGACTGCAGCTAATGGTGGCATTATTACTGAGGACTTTACTAACCATTTACCCAATGGCGCAGATACCTCACAAACGATCAAAATTGATTTTAATTTAGATCCCCTAGGACCTA
Source organism: Colwellia sp. 6M3 (assembly GCF_014077595.1). NCBI lineage: Bacteria > Pseudomonadati > Pseudomonadota > Gammaproteobacteria > Alteromonadales > Colwelliaceae > Colwellia > Colwellia sp. 6M3. Next base: position 68,068 of record NZ_JACGWF010000006.1, read on the forward strand.
ATGCAAATGAACCAACACAGTTTGCTTCTAACTTTGAAGTCACCTCTTTACAACAAGATGGTTTAGCTGTTGGTCGATTAACCGGTATTGATATTGGTACTGATGGTTTAGTAAGAGCAAGCTATAGTAATGGAACTTCACAGCCATTATCACGAATTGCCATGGTAAACTTTGCCAATGAACAAGGTTTAAAACAAGTGGGTAACACTGCATGGAAAGAAAGTATTACTTCTGGTGAAGCGTTAGCGGGCGAGGGTGGTTCAGGTACCTTTGGTACGATAAACTCTTCAGCATTAGAGCAATCTAACGTTAACTTAACTTCAGAATTAATTGATTTAATCTCTGCTCAACGAAACTTTCAAGCGAACTCTCGTGCACTTGAGGTAGACAATCAATTAAACCAAACTATTCTACAAATTCGTTAGTTTTAACCGCGAATAGTTGAATAATACTCAGCGCTAATTTATTGTAATTACAATTAATTAGCCGAAAATAAAAAACCAGATAATCAATATTGATTTCTGGTTTTTTTATCTTTAAAAACGCTACATTCATGCCGTTCCCAACATTAAAAACTTCACAAGCATAAAGTCGCACAATAAATAACCGATTCATTTTGGCTTTAACATTACCCTTCTTAATTTTCTGGCACTTTATTTGCAACACATCAAATATGATTAATATTATGGGTGAATTTCATTATGGATAAGTTGCTGTATATCGCCATGAGTGGCGCGAAGCAAAACATGCAAGCCTTATCAGTGAATGCTAATAACCTCGCTAACGCCAAAACTACGGCCTTTAAGGCTGATTTAGCTAATGCTAGAGCAATGCAAGCTTTCGGTGAAGGTATGCCTACTCGAGTGTTTTCAATGATCGAACGAGCAGGCCAAAACTTTGACAGTGGTGCATTATTGAGTACCGGGCGTGATCTTGACCTCGCTATTCAAGGTCAAGGCTGGTTAACGGTACAAACTAAAGATGGCAGTGAAGCCTATACCCGTAATGGCCAATTAAAATTAAATGACAACGGCGCACTAGAAACCTCAAGAGGTGATTTAGTGATTGGCGATAGTGGGCCAATATTTTTACCCTTACCCATTAGTAAACTTAATATTTCTGCTGATGGCACCATTATGGTTCAGCCTGAGGGTGCGCCTAGTACTGTTCAAGATGAAGTCGGCAGAATTAAATTTGTTAACCCAGATAATCGCTTGCTAGAAAAAGGCAGTGATGGCTTATTTCGTCGTAAAGACGGCAACAATGAGCCGGCTGATGTCACGATAAAAGTAGCGAGTGGTTCATTAGAATCAAGCAACGTAAACCCTATTAGTGAAATGACCGATATGATCGCACTGCAACGTCAATTTGAAATGCAGTTGAAAATGATGAAAACCGCTGAAGAAATTGATGAAAGTGCAGCGTCATTATTGCGATCGTTATAAATAAAATATTTTGAGGTGATGTATGAACCCAGCATTATGGATTAGTAAAACAGGCTTAGATGCGCAAACAAAAGAAATTGCGGTTATATCTAACAACTTGGCGAACGCCAGTACTATTGGTTTTAAAAAAAGCCGCGCGGTATTTGAAGACTTACTTTATCAAAATATTAACCAACCAGGTGGTCGTTCAGCGCAAGATACTGAAATGCCGTCAGGGTTAATGTTAGGTGCAGGTACCAAAGTGGTAGCAACACAAAAAATTCATACCCAAGGTGACATGCTAAATACTGATAATGCATTGGATTTGATGATTCAAGGCGAAGGTATGTTTGAAATTTTAATGCCAGATGGCTCGTCTGCTTATTCACGCAACGGCCAATTTACCATGGACGAAGAAGGTAATATTGTTACGCCGGGCGCAGGTTATTTATTACAACCGCAAGTTACTGTGCCTGAAGATGCTTTAAGCATTATTGTTTCACAAGATGGTGAAGTTTCGGTCACTTTGCAAGGTCAAGCTGAACCTGCCGTAGTTGGACAAATTAATACCATTAATTTTATTAACCCAACAGGTTTAGAGCCAATTGGACAAAATTTATACGTTGAAACGTCAGTCAGTGGCGCGCCACAAGAGGGTGTTCCGGGCTTAGCCGGATATGGCCTATTAGTGCAAGGAGCATTAGAAACGTCCAATGTTAATACGACAGAAGAGTTGGTTAATCTTATTGAAAGTCAGCGCGTTTATGAAATGAACTCGAAAGTTATTTCAGCAGTTGACCAAATGCTTAGCTACATAAATCAGCAATTATAAAGTTGAGGAAGGGTTCATGAAAGGCAAGAAATCTTCGTTATTAAGCACCTTATTTACGGTGTGCATAGTCGCCATATTTTTTACTGGCTGTGCCAGTATTGAACAGGTAAAAACAATGCCTAATGATCCTGACTTTGCACCTATTTTGCCGGAAATGAAAGATGAACCTTTAGTGCCAACGGGCTCACTTTTTAACGTTAATTATGTAAATAACATCTATTCAGACTCTAAAGCCCATCGAGTTGGCGATATTATTTCTGTCATTTTGAGTGAAAGTACTCAATCACAAAAAAGTGCAAAAACTGAGTTATCCAAAGATAATAATGCGTCGCTAAGTCCTATTACGGGTTTTGGTGGAGCAGCAATAAATTTTGATAACAAGGCCATACAATTTGGCTATAACCAAACGTCAGACTTTTCAGGTGACTCTAAAGCAAATCAAGGTAACAGTTTATCCGGTAATATATCTGTGCATGTTTTACGTGTATTGCCAAATGGTAACCTGATGATCCGTGGTGAAAAATGGATGTCTTTAAATAATGGTGATGAGTTTATTCGCTTAACCGGCATTGTACGTTCACAAGATATTAGCTCAAGTAATACCGTTACCTCTAGCAAAGTTGCCAATGCACGTATTGAGTACGCAGGCACAGGAAGCTTTGCCGATGTTCAAGAACAAGGTTGGTTGTCTAAGTTTTTCAGTAGTTCATGGTGGCCAATTTAGTAGGAAAATATGATGAAAAAATATTTATATAGTCTCGTTTGTTTAATCGTATTGCTTTTTTTACCCGAAGCAAATGCTCAGCGTATTAAAGATTTAGCCGATGTAGCTGGTGTGCGAAGCAACCAACTTATTGGTTATGGCTTAGTGGTAGGTTTACCTGGCACAGGCGAGCAAAGCCCTTTTACTGAGCAAAGCTTCAAAACCATGCTAACCAATTTTGGTATTACCATGCCAGCAAACTTAAAACCTAAAATTAAGAATGTTGCTGCTGTGGCCGTACATGCCGAATTACCTGCGTTTTCAAAACCAGGTCAAAAAATTGATGTTACGGTTTCTTCAATGGGGAGTGCAAAAAGCTTACGTGGCGGTACATTAATTCAAACGATATTAATGGGGCTTGATGGCAATGCTTATGCCGTTGCTCAAGGAAGCTTAATTGTAAGTGGTTTAGGTGCTGAAGGGCTCGATGGCTCAAAAGTCATTGCTAATACGCCAACGGTTGGGCGAATTGCCAATGGTGCTATGGTTGAGCGAGAAGTATTATCACCATTTACCGCTGGCGATCATATTACATTTAATCTGCACAATGCTGATTTCACCACGGCAAAACGACTTTCAGACACTATTAATAATTTAATTTCTGGCTCAGCACGTGCAATAGATGCTGCCTCAGTACAAGTTACCGCTCCAAGAGATGCCGCTGATCGCGTTAGCTTTTTGTCAACCTTAGAAAATTTAGAGTTTGAACCTGGCTCACCGTCAGCAAAAATTATTGTTAATTCACGTACTGGTACCATTGTTATTGGTGCTGATGTACGTTTACTTCCTGCGGCAATAACTCATGGTGGTATTACCGTTACCATTAATGAGATTGAAGCGGTTTCGCAACCTAACGCTTTTGCAGAAGGTGAAACGGTGGCAACGAATCAATCTATTATTGACGTTAAGCAAGACGATTCTCGTATGTTTGTTTTTGACCCCGGTGTCACTTTAGATGCATTAGTACGGGCGATAAACCAAGTTGGTGCCGGTCCTGGTGATGTTATGGCCATACTCGAAGCGTTAGATCAAGCTGGCGCTTTACGTGGGAATTTGATCATTATTTAATGATCAATGGAGTAACTATGACAACACGTATTGCAGATGCACAAAACTTTTTAGACATAAACGGCTTAAACTCGATTCGTCAAGACGCTAAGTCGGGTGATAGTGCCAGCAAAAAAGATGCATTAGAACAAGCTGCAAAGCAGTTTGAAGCTATTTTTATGCAAATGCTGATGAAAAGCATGCGTAAAGCGCAAGCCGTGTTAGAGGCAGACAGCCCGCTGAACTCTGAGTCAACCAAATTCTATCGTGACATGCATGACCAACAAATGTCGCTCGAACTATCTAATAATGGCGCTTTAGGTCTTGCACCGTTAATTGTTCGCCAACTTGGTGGCGACAGTGAAAACTTTACGCCTCATACAATATTACGTAGTGACGGCAACCTGGATAGTCGCGGCAGTGTTCGCATTAGCGAACCTTCATTGGTAAATACAGTAAGTTTAGTCAAAGACTCGTCAGCGAATCAGGATCCTAATAAAGATTGTCAAACAAATGGCTCAATCGCAGCCCAAGCTTCGAGTATGTTGCTAAGCCCTGCATTTAAAGAGCCAAAAGATTTTGTTACTGCCTTAACAGCCGACGCTAAACGCGTGCAAGACAAAATTAATGTACCATTTGAAGTGGTTATTGCCCAAGCCGCACTAGAAACTGGTTGGGGCCAAAAAATTATCAAAACTGATTCAGGTGAGAGTTCGAATAATTTATTTAATATTAAAGCTGATAGCCGTTGGGCTGGTGAGAAAACCCATAAAGAAACCTTAGAGTTTGAAAACGGCGCCATGGTGAAAAAACGTGAGCCGTTTAGGGTGTATGAGTCTATTGGTCAAAGTGTTAATGATTACTTGAATTTACTCACTCAAAGTGATCGTTATCAAGGTGCATTAGAAAAATCTACAGATGTGGAGCAATTTTTGCATAACCTACAAAGTGCTGGTTATGCTACCGACCCTGATTACGCTAAAAAGATAATGGGAACACTTCGGACAGTAACTGGCTTATTAAATAAATAAGTTCATCGGTAATTACACTGTTGAAATTAAGGTTACTGTAGGAGTTTAGGTCATGTCGATTAATCTGTATCAAACTGGTGTAAGTGGTTTACTGTCCGCGCAGCAACAGTTAGCGACTACAGGAAATAACATTGCTAACGTAAATACCGAAGGTTATACCCGTCAGCGTACTGAACAGGTTGCAGCGGTTGGCAATTATAACGGTGGTAACTTTGTTGGCTCGGGTACATATGTACAAGACATAACACGCCTCTACGATCAATTTTCCTATAAAGAACAATTACTCAACAAAAGTAACTTGGGTAATGCTGATTCCATTAGTGTAGATCTTAACCAATTAAACGAAATAATGTCATTCTCAACTGAGGCTATCAGAGGATCACTTGATCGTTTTTATCAAGCGGTTAATGGCATCGCTGACAATCCAAATGATATTGGTTTACGTAATATCGCTCTTAGTCAAGCTAATGTATTATCAAAAGATTTTAATAGTTTAAATAATAATTTCGATCAGCTTGAAAAGTCGACTAACGGCGAAATAGAGCAAATGGCGAGCAAAATATCGCAAATATCGCTTGATTTAGCGAAAATTAACGAACAAATATTACAAAATAAAGATTTAAACCTAACTGGCCAGCCTAATAGTCTATTAGATAAACGCGATCAACTGGTTAATCAATTGGGTGAATATACCTCAGTTAGTACCATTGAAGATACTTATGGCGTTATGACGGTGATGATCGGTAATGGCGCAACACTCGTAGCCGGTATTACGCCTTTAACGGTGAGTGTTGAGGCTGGAAATCCGGATCCATTACAAACAAAATTACAATTAAATAGTCGCAATGGCAAAGTCGCACTAGATGCTACTAAACTCGGTGGAGCTATTGCCGCTAAAATAGAATATCGAGACGAGCATGTGGCTAATGCGCGCAGCGAACTGAATCGTTTAGCTATGGCTGTTTCACAAACATTAAATCAATCGCAAGCCAAAGGACTAGATTTAAATGCTAAACAAGGTTTAGATATTTTTACTGATATCAATGCGACTAATCTACAAAACTCTCGGGTATTAGCCTCGTCAAAAAATTCTGGCAACGTTGAAGCGGGTTTAACAATTACTGACGTTTCATTAGTCCCAACTAATGAATTTACCATTAAGTATGATGGCACAGATTACATAATGACTAATCCTCGAGATGGCTCTACAACGACTTTGGTTGCTTCGTCTCCTGGTGTTTATCCAACAGACTTTGGCTTTGAATTTAAAGTTAACTCAGGCACACCAATTGCTGACGACAGCTTTACTCTTCGACCAACAGAAAATAGCGCTGCATTAATGCAGGTAACGCTTACCGATCCTAAAGGCATTGCAGCAAGCTCTGCTATTGAGGTTGAGGCGGATGATAACAACATCAGTAATGGCGCTGTAAGTATTATTAATGTCACAGACCCAGAAGTTGCTCGCTCTTTTACCAAAGGTACCAATGCAAGTTTAACGGTCGATGTTTATGAAAGTGTGCCAGGCACGTTTAATTATCGAGTTTACGACGCGGCTAATCCACCACCGGCAGCGACATTGGCCAGTGGTAGCTTTGCAGCGGGCGCAACAGCTGTTATTGATATGCCACCTTCACCAGCCACCACCGCTTTTCAAATTGAAATAGCAGGTTTGCCAGTGGGGCAAGGGGCATTAGCCCGTGAGAAATTTACCGTATCAGACGCTTTTGGCTCAGGTAACGCCAGTAATGCATCCCAAATGGCAGCAACGCAAGAGCAGCAAATTCTTGGTGGCGGCAAACAAACATTTAGTCAAGCATTAGCTACGTCAACAGCTGAAGTTGGGTCGAGCGCAAGTTCTGCAGAACTTGTGGCTAATACAGCACAGGCGTTGTTTACCCAAGCATATAACCGTAATCAATCTAAGTCAGGGGTAAATCTTGATGAAGAAGCAGCAAATTTATTGAAATACCAACAAGCCTACCAAGCGTCGTCACAGATAATATCAGTGGCAAATACCATTTTTGATACCTTATTAGCAGCTACTAGATAGGAGTTATTATGCGCGTTTCTACAGCACAATTTTATATTCAAAGTGGTTTGCAGATGTCTAATCAGCAGGCCAGCGTTAACGAGCAAGTTAATAATATTTCCATTGGCAAGCGCGTTGTTACAGCAAAAGATGATGCTGTAGCTTTTGGTACGTTAGCAGGTTATAAAAATGATCTTGCCAGTATTGATAAGTACCAACGTAATATTACTCAAGCAGAAAATAAAAATAGTTTAATCGATACTACGTTGGCGAATGCTGAAGGTATTATGAATGAATTAAAAGATTTAATGCTGCAAGCCAATAATGGTGTGTACACAGCTGATGACCTTGCTTCTATTGGTCAGCAGGCTAGCCAAAGCTTACAGCAAATACTTGATATTGCTAATACCAAAGATGCATCGGGTGGTTATGTTTTTGCAGGTTACCAAATTGATGATGCACCATTTGTGCAACAAACAGATAATTCGGTGAACTATCGCGGCGATAATGGTGTTAGAGAGCTGCAAATAGCAAAGAACGTTTCAATTGCCACTAACCAAAGTGGTGAACAAGTCTTTCAAAAAGTACCAAATGCTATTGGTGACTTTTCTGCTACTTATAACACCAACACTTCAGGTTTAGCCGTTGAAAGTGCCATTGTTGCAGATGCTAGTATTTACAATAGCGCAACAAACCCAGCAGACTTCACATTTAACTTTACCACGGCCACTGACTTAACCATTACTGACGGTGCGGGCAACGTAACTAATATTACCGGTTACGCACCAGGGCAAACCATTGCCTTTAACGGTATTGAAGTTAAATTAAGCGGCAATCCATTGCCGGGCGATAACTTATCACTTACGCCTGAACAAAATATTGGTGTTTTTGACACGATAAATTCAGCCATTGATTGGATAAATACCAAGGCCGGTGCCGGCGAAGATCCACAAGTGCAAGTTGATTTTAATCGAATTATTGACCAGTTAGGTGATTCCATGAATCACCTAACGTCTCGTCGAGCGCAATCAGGCATTAATTTGCAAGTTATTGACCGTCAAAAAAATAATAACTTAGATACTGCCTTGTATCTGTCATCAGGCAGATCTGCAATTGAAGACTTAGATTTCGCTAAGGCAATATCTACTTTTGAACAATCAAAAATAGCCCTACAAGCCGCGCAGCAAACCTTTACTCAAATACAGGGTTTGAATTTATTTAATTATATTAGATAACGAATCACCTATTTTTGTACATTATATTAGGTGATTAGAATCCATTGGTTAATTTTGGTACAGATGTTGCTTTTATCTAAATAAGAAACAGAAAACTGGCGTTAAAAGGTTGTAAACCTATATCGCAAAACTTGGCTGTTAAGGCCAATGAAGCCCAAATGCATTGCATACATTTTTTTAGTCATGTGAGTTTTAGTAAATATAAACACGGGCTGAAATATACAGTGTTGGAAGTTTGATACAAAAGGCAAACCGACTAACGCATAACTATGTTAAAGATAATTTAAATTTCTAGGAGTCTATCATGGCCTTATCAGTAATAACTAACACGTCATCATTGAATGCTCAACGTAACTTGACTAAATCTGGTGATGGCTTAGCTACTGCTATGCAACGATTATCATCAGGTATGCGTATTAACAGTGCTAAAGATGATGCTGCTGGTTTGCAAATATCAAATCGATTAACATCTCAAATTAATGGGTTAGGTGTTGCCCAACGTAATGCTAACGATGGTATTTCAATGGCGCAAACCGCTGAGGGTGCAATGCAAGCCTCAACCGAAATTTTGCAACGTATGCGTGATTTAGCTCTGCAAGCTGCCAATGGGTCAAACTCATCAGCTGATCGTGAATCATTACAAAAAGAAGTTACTGCTTTGCAAACAGAATTAACAAGAATTGCAGAGACAACTAAATTTGGTGATCAAACTTTACTTGATGGCACATTTGGTACTAAAAGTTTTCAAGTAGGCGCTAATGCAAATGAAACAATCGAAATGTCATTATCAAGTATCAAAGCGTCTGATCTAGGTGCGGTATCGGGTCAAAGCCTTACTATTGCAGGATTCGATAACACCGTTGTTGGTGCTACTGCTGAAACCTTATCCTTTGCTGTTACCACAGCATCGGGTACAAATACGGTAACTTTTGATGTTGGTGTAGGTCAAGGTACTGACGATTTAATTGATGCAGTAAATAATAATGTCGGTGCGCTAGGTATTCGTGCTATTTCTGATGGCGCAGGCTCAATTACTTTTACATCAACGAATGAAGTAACAGCCGTTACGGCCAGTAGTAGTGTCGCGGGTGACGCGGGTATTTTTAATTCAGCTCCTGGTGCGGGTACGCTAGGTGGCGCAGATACAGCAACTGGTGGCACGGCAGTAAATGCAATTAATATCAGTGGTGCTGATGGCACTGGTGCGCAAGCGGCACTGGAATCAATCGATGCGGCATTGAAAAAAATAGATGAACAACGCGCTGACTTGGGTGCGATTCAAAATAGATTTGGTTATACCATTAGTAACCTAGCTAACATTCAAGAAAATGTTTCAGCGTCACGTAGCCGTATACAAGATACAGATTTTGCAGTAGAAACAGCTAATTTGACCAAAAATCAAATATTGCAACAAGCAGGTACGTCTATTTTGGCGCAAGCCAACCAGATTCCACAAGCAGCAATTAGCTTACTTGGTGGTTAATAGTTGCCTGAAAAGAAAAGTAAAAATAGTTGAAGAGTTGAACATATTGTTCAGCTTTTTTTTTGCTTTTTTTTAGCTTATTAAACAGATGAATGAGAGTGATTAAGCAGAATGTATATATAGAGTCGTGAAATTATACTGCCGCTGAAGGAAACATAATACTTACTTACTTACTTACTTACTTACTTACTTACTTACTTACTTACTTACTTACTTACTTACTATTATATATGGTCAGATAACTATGGTCAGATAACTATGGTCAGATAACGTTAATGAATTTGAAAAGTAAGTTAGTAAAGTCGATAAAAGCTAGGATATATAGGTATAAAGCACTTTTTTATGCCTATTTGAAAAAATTGAAGGTGCTTGATTGTTTTATTTATTAAATTTAATCATATAAATAAAATATCGTACAGGCCCTTATTAATAGGGTTTTATGCGCTTTTTCAAGAGATGTTTAATTATTTTTTTTAGTAGATTTATATTTTTTTGTAAAAAAATTAAAGTTATTATTTTAACTGCCGTTACCATTTATAGAACGGGAGCTTGATGATTTTAACAAAGCCCCTGATGTACTAACTAACTAACGCATTACATATTGTAATCAGGAGTTTTATTATGGCTTTATCAGTAATCACAAACACAGCATCACTTAATGCACAACGTAACCTAGCTAAATCAGGCGGTGATCTACAAACCTCAATGCAACGTTTATCATCAGGTATGCGCATCAACAGTGCTAAAGATGACGCGGCTGGTCTACAAATTTCAAACCGTTTAACTTCGCAAATTAATGGTTTAGGTGTTGCTCAACGTAATGCTAACGACGGTATCTCAATGGCACAAACTGCTGAAGGTGCTATGCAAGCATCAACAGATATATTACAACGTATGCGTGACTTAGCACTGCAAGCGGCTAACGGTTCAAACTCAGCAGCCGACCGTGATGCACTTCAAAAAGAGGTGACATCATTAAACACAGAGTTAACACGAATTGCGGATACTACTAGCTTTGGTGACCAAAAATTATTAGATGGTACTTTTACATCTAAAAGCTTCCAAGTTGGTGCCAACGCTAATGAAACAATAGACTTAAGTCTGTCAAGCATAAAAGCGACTGATTTAGGCACAGTATCTGGTCAAAGTCTTACTATAGCGGGATTTGATAATGCTGTTGTAGGTGCTGCTGCTGAAACACTGACCTTTGCTGTTACAACTGCATCGGGTACTAACACGGTAACTTTCGACATTGGTGTTGGTCAAGGTACAGATGACTTAATTGATGCAGTTAATGAGAATGTAGGTGGTTTAGGTATTCGAGCCGTTTCTGATGGTTCTGGTTCAATTACTTTTACCTCAACAAATGAAGTAACTGCTGTTACGGCAGGTAGTAGTATCGCAGCCGGTGCTGGTATTTTTAACACTGATACGGCTCCTGGCGCTGGCACTTTAGGTGGCGCAGACACTGCAGTTGGTGGTACAGCTGTAAATTCAATTAACATTAGTGGTTCAGATGATACTGGTGCTCAATTAGCACTTACGTCAATTGATGCCGCTTTGAAACAAATTGATGAACAGCGTTCTGATTTGGGTGCACTTCAAAACAGATTTGGTTACACGATTAGTAACCTTGCTAACATCCAAGAAAATGTTTCAGCGTCACGTAGCCGTATACAAGATACTGACTTTGCAGTAGAAACAGCTAACTTGACTAAGAACCAAATCTTGCAACAAGCAGGTACGTCAATCTTGTCACAAGCTAACCAGTTACCACAAGCCGCATTAAGCTTGTTAGGTTAAGCCTCGAAGTGACACTAACATAAACATGTTAGTAGCATAAGTTAAGGAAGGGGCACAACACCTCTTCCTTTTTGTGTTTTTATAGTTAATGAAGTTTGTGCCTTAAAATAGCGTTAATAATCGTCATAGAATTAATGTATTAAGGTGATAAAGGAGTCAAAGATGAATGTATCTAACACCGTCAATACCTCTGTTAATTCAAATAACTCAACAAACGTTGAATTAGTAAATGACAAGGCCGAGCGAAAAAATATAAAGAAGCCAGATACTGAAGAAGTAGAAAAAAACACTTTAGCTAAAGATATCTCCGTTCTAGAAGAAAAAAAGACCGATCGTATAAGTGAAGCGAAAAAAGCGGAAGCAATGACACCTGAACAGTTAGATAAAGTGGCGCAGCAATTGCAAGAATTTATGGGCGAAATGAACCGAAGTCTAGAGTTTTTAGTTGATAAAGATTCGGGACGCGACGTTATTAAAGTACTAGATAAAGGTACGGGTGATTTAATTAAGCAATACCCTTCTGAAGAAGTGTTGGCTATTATTTCTAAATTATCTAATGCAACAGGTAGCTTGATAGATACAGAAATATAACAGCTATTAAAACTTAGATTAATGGATATTGTTTATTCAGGTATACTTATAACAAAAGCTTACCGCAACAAAATTTGGTGAAATTATGGTAGATATTGCATTTACAGGTATAGGGTCAGGCCTTCAGGTTTCTGAAATCGTTGATGCGATTGTTGGGGCAGAACGTGCGCCATTCGAAGGTCGCTTAAACCGCCGTCAGGCTGCGATAACAACAGATATTTCTGCTGTTGGTGCTTTAAAAGGAGCGCTAGAAAGTGTTGCTGATGCCATAGATAATTTAGCCAGTGCGGATAAGTACCAACAAAGAGTGACCAGTGGCTCTGATAGTTTTGTTTCGTTAAGTAGTACCAAAAACGCTGAGGTAGGCAGTTATTCTATCAATGTTGATCAAATCGCCACTCCTCATAAACTAGTTTCGGATGCTTTTGGAAGCAGCGAAGCTGTTGGCGAAGGTACAATGACTTTATCGTCAGGCAGCGAAAGTTTTGATATTAATGTATCAGCGACTGCCACACTGGGTGATATTCGTGATGCTATCAACGACAGTTTAGATAACACCTCTATATCTGCGACTATTATCACCGATGATAACGGTCAACATCTTGTTTTAACGAGCAAAGAAACCGGTCTTGCTAATGCAATAACGGTAACCGTCGCCGAAGTAGCACAGCCTGGTGATATTCTTGGCCCCGATAATACTGACAAAGTCGGACTATCCCGCTTAGCTTATGATACAGGGGCAACAAACCTAACAGAAGTTCGTGAGGCAAAAGACGCTCAAATAACCATAGATGGATCCTTGGTTGTAACCAATAGTACTAATGAGTTTGTTGACGCTATTGATGGTATAACCATTACCGCCAAGAAAGCGCATGATGTAAATGACGATCCAAGCATTGCTATAACTAGCGAAAACAATAGTAATATAAAATTAGGTCTTGAAGAATTTGTTACTAGCTATAACGCGCTTGTAGATCTGAGTAAGCAACTCGGACAATCGGGTGAAAGTTCAGCGGGCCCGCTTGCCGGTGACTCTTTGTTACGAGGCGTAATGAGTAAACTGCGTCAAGAACTAAGCAGTTCATTTTCAAGTACCGGTGGTGACAGTTTAACATTGAACCAGTTAGGTGTTCGTTCAGACCGATTTGGCAAATTTGAATTAGATACTGATGACTTAGACGCACAAATAGCATTGAATGTTGACGGCGTACAAAACTTTTTTGTTGGCTCTGATGAGACGCCAGGTTTTGCAGCATCACTTAAAACCTTAACTGAGTTTTACACGGAATCTGATGGTATTATTCAAGGACGAATTGACAGTAAAAATAGTCAATTATCAAAACTTGATGATGAAAGAGAAGCTTTTACCAGACGAATTGATGCGCTAGAAGCTCGATTATTCTCACAGTATAATGCCATGGATTTACTAGTATCTAACTTGAATGCGACTAGTAGTTATTTACAGCAACAGCTTGATAACTTGCCAGGTGTAGTAAGAGAATCGTGAACGTCTGGGGAAAGCACTTAGCTAAGCTTTATATTCCATGGGAGTAAAGAATTGATGTCAATTTTTGGCTTGCTCAATTGTTCAAGGCAATGCATGAGATAATCGAATGGTACTAGCCCGTT